>JBHOQZ010000066.1:0-6199 GCA_042408635.1 Chloroflexota bacterium | reverse complement strand
CCTCTACGGCACGCTCCTCTCGGGCGAGTACCAGATCCCGACGATCTACTGCGAGGTGGTCGGCACCCTCACCAACACCGTGCCGGTGGACGCCTACCGCGGCGCGGGCCGCCCCGAGGCAACCTTCGAGGTCGAGCGGCTGGTGGACGTGGGCGCGCGCGAGCTGGGCCAGGATCCGGCCGAGCTGCGGCGCAAAAACTTCGTGCCCGCCAACGCCTTCCCCTACCAGACGCCGGTCGCGCTCCAGTACGACAGCGGCAACTACGAGCGGGCGCTCGACAAGGCGCTCCAGATGGTCGACTACCAGGCGCTGCGCCGGGAGCAGCAGCGGCTACGCGACCAGGGCCGCTACCTCGGCATCGGGCTGTCGACCTACATCGAGGCGTGCGGCCTGGCACCCTCGGCCGTGGTCGGCTCGCTCGGCGCCCAGGCCGGCCAGTGGGAGAGCGGGGTCGTGCGCGTCCACCCCACCGGCAAGGTGACGGTGCTGACCGGCTCGCACACCCACGGCCAGGGGCACGAGACGACCTTCGCCCAGATCGTGGCCGAGGAGCTCCAGGTGCCGTTCGAGGACGTCGAGATCGTCCACGGCGACACCGGGCGCATCCCCTATGGCTGGGGCACCTACGGCAGCCGCAGCGCGGCAGTCGGCGGCAGCGCGATCATGGTGAGCTGCCGCAAGGTGAAGGAGAAGGCGAAGAAGATCGCAGCCCACCTGCTCGAGGCGAACGAGGCCGACATCGTCTACGAGGGTGGGCAGTTCCAGGTCAAAGGCGTGCCCGGCCGGAGCAAGGCGTGGGGTGAGGTGGTGCTGATGGCCTACCTCGCGCACAACCTGCCGCCCGGGATGGAGCCGGGCCTCGAGGAGCAGACGTTCTACGACCCGACCAACTTCACCTTCCCGTTCGGCACCCACATCGCGGTGGTCGAGGTGGACCGCGACACGGGCAAGGTGCAGCTCCTGCGCTACGTCGCGGTGGATGACGTCGGCAACGCGATCAACCCGATGATCATCGACGGCCAGCTCCACGGCGGCATCGTCCAGGGCGTGGGCCAGGCGCTCTTCGAGGGCGTGGCCTACGACGAGCAGGGCCAGCTCCTCACCGGCTCGATGCTCGACTACGCGCTGCCCAAGGCGCACGAGTTCCCCAGCTTCGAGCTGGATCGGACGGTGACGCCCTGCCCGCACAACCCGCTCGGGGTCAAGGGCGTGGGCGAGGCCGGCACGATCGCCTCGCCCGCGGCGGTGGTCAACGCCGTGGTCGACGCGCTGGCGCCGTTCGGCGTCAAGCACATCGACATGCCGCTCACGCCCGAGAAGCTCTGGCGCGTGATGAACCAGAACCAGCCGCAGAACCAGCCCAAGGCGTAGTGCGAGGAGCGTGGCGCGCCGGCTCGCTCGGGCTCCACCGGCCGAGCGGCGCGCCACCCGAGAGGAGGAGACGATGTACCCGGCAGCGTTCGACTACGTCCGCGCCGGCTCGGTCCAGGAAGCGATCCGGTTGCTCCAGCAGCACGGCGAGAACGCGAAGCTCCTGGCCGGCGGCCACAGTCTGATCCCGATCCTCAAGCTCCGGCTCTCGCAGGCGGGGGTGCTGATCGACATCGGCCGCATCCCCGAGCTGAAGGGGATCCGCCGCTCGGGCGACCAGCTCGCCATCGGCGCCGGCACGACTTACTACGAGATCGCCACCAACCAGGAGGTGAAGTCTGCCTGTCCGGTGCTGGCCGAGGTGTGCAGCCACATCGGCGACCTCCAGGTGCGCAACCGGGGCACGATCGGCGGCAGCCTCGCCCACAACGACCCCACCGCCGACCTGACCGCGGTGATGCTCGCCCTCGGCGGCGAGGTCGACGCCCAGGGGCCGAACGGCAAGCGCACGATCAAGGCCGACGACCTCTTCGTCGACCTGCTGACGACCTCGCTCGAACCGGGCGAGGTGCTGACCGAGGTGCGCGTGCCCGTGCTCCGCCGCGGCACCGGCGCCGCCTACATGAAGCACCCCAACCCGGCCTCCGGCTACGCCGTGGTCGGCGTGGCGGCGCTGGTCACACTCGACGGCTCGGGCAACGTCTCGACCTGCCGGATCGGCGTGACCGGGGCCGGCCCGAAGGCGGTGCGCGCCGAAGCCGCCGAACGCGTCATGCAGGGCGGCGGGACGAGCGAGGACCGGATCGGCCAGGCCTCGAGCCAGGCGAGCGAGGGCATCGAGACGCTGGGCGATCTCCACGGCTCGCCCGAGTACCGCGCCCACCTGGTCCGCGTGCTGACGCGCCGCGCGCTGACCGAGGCGGTCAACCGCGCCCGCGGCTAACCGCCGAGTCACCGCCCCTTCGGCGGGCTGCCGGCCAGCATCGAGGCCCGGCAGCCCGCCGATCGCTTGGACGCGGGATGCCCCCTTACCCGTGATCCGGTACGGTGCCGCGCGGTGTGGCAGCCTCAGGAGATGGGCGCGCTGCGGCGGGCGGTCGGGTACGATGGAGCTCGGGAACCCGCCACGCGCTCGCGTGTCCGCGCCTGCCGGGCCGGCGGCGCGTTCCCCCAGAACCCGGAGGCGAGGAGAGCGATGCCGAACAAGTTCGATCCGGCGCGGGCCGAGCGGCTGGTGAGCGAGGAACGCCGTCGAATGCTCGACCCGGACGCGCTCGTGGCCCGGCTGCCGATCAAGCCAGGCGACCAGATCGCCGACATCGGCTGCGGGCCGGGCTTCTTCACGCTGCCGCTGGCCCGCCGCGCGGCGCCCGGCACTGTCTGGGGTTGCGACATCCAGCCGGAGATGCTCGAGTTCGCTCATGAGCGCGCGGCGCGGGAGCACGTGCCCAACGCCCGCTTCGTGCGCGTGCCCGAGGTCGGCCTGCCGATGCCGGACGGCGAGCTGGACGGGGCGTTCTGCGCCTTCGCCTTCCACGAGGCGGAGCGTCCGCGCGAGTTCCTGGCGGAGATCTACCGCAAGCTCCGGCCCGGGGGCTGGATCTGCATCGTCGACTGGCACAAGCGGCCGACCCAGCAAGGCCCCCCGGTCGAGGAGCGCCTCGCCATCGAGACCGTGCGCGAGCGGCTGCGCGAGGCCGGCTTTCAGCACTGTCAGGAGTGGGAGCCGAACCCCGACTGCTACGCCTGCCTCTGCGAGCGCCCGCGAGCTACTACCTGATTACCCGGTCGGCTGAAGCCGGGACGACGTCGCGGGGCTCCTGCCCGCGCGGCGTCGCTTCGCGGCCGCGGCTAGTCCAGATCGGCGATAGAGAGGCGATGACAGAACTCCTGTATCAGACCGACAGCTACCTGCGCGCGTTCGACGCGACCGTGACGGCCGTGACCGAGGCAGGCGTCGTGCTCGACCGCACGGCGTTCTACCCGCAGGGCGGTGGCCAGCCGAGCGACGAGGGAACGCTCACCGCGCCCGACGGCCGCACCTGGCGCGTGGTCGGTGTCCGCCGAACCACCACCGAGGGGGGTGACGCCGTCGTCCACCAGCTCGCGCCGGACACCGAGCCGCCGGCCCTGGGCACCCCGGTCCGTGGCGAGATCGACTGGGAGCGCCGCTACGCGCTGATGCGCACGCACACGGCGCTGCACGTGCTCTGCGGCGTGATCTTCCGCGAGTTCGGCGCCTCGGTGACGGGCGCGAACATGCACCCGCTGCGGGCGCGCATGGATTTTGAGCTGGAGGATCTGAACCCGGAGCGCGTCGCGCTGATCGAGCGACGCTGCAACGAGGCGATTGCTGCCGGGCTGCCGCTGCGCGTGCGCAGCCTGCCGCGTGAGGAGGCGTTTCAGATCCCCGACCTGATCCGCACGAGGATCAACCTGCTGCCGCCAGGGATCGAGCAGGTGCGAACGGTCGAGATCGAGGGGCTGGACCTCCAGGCCGACGGCGGCACCCACGTGGCGAACACGCGCGAGGTCGGCCGCATCCGCGTGGTGGGCACCGCCAACAAGGGCCGCATCAACAAGCGGATCGAGATCGCGGTCGAGGACGCTGCCCCGGCCGGGTAGGCCCGGCCGGGCCTACCCGGCCGGGTAGGTCTGGCGGCGGTCAGTAGAGTTGGCGGTTGCTCTCGGCGAGCGACTTGTCTAGTTCGGCAGCGTTCACGGGGAGCGCGCGGATTTCGTCGGCGATGATCTGACCCAGCGTCGGCAGCTCACTCCGGTCGATCCAGCTTGGCGGGTCCCAGATGTGGCCGCGCAGGAACGAGCGCGCGCAGTGGAAGAAGCACTCGCGCACCTCGACCCGGATCGCCAGCACCGGCCGCTTGCCCTGCACGGCCATGGCGTCGAGCAGCTCCGGCGTGCGCACGAGCGTGGCGCGGCCATTGATGCGCAGCGTCTCGTTGACGTTGGGCACGACGACGAGCATGCCGATCTGCCCCGTCTCAAGGATGTTGTGGAGGCTGTCGGCCAGCCGGTTGCCAGGGCGCTCGGGGATGGCGAGTGTAGTGTCGTCGATCACGTGGACGAAGCCCGGTGGATCGCCGCGCGGCGAGACGTCGCAATCGCCCGCCGCGCTGAACGTGCCCAGCAGCACGAACGGCGACTTCGCGATGAAGGCGCGGCAGTACTTGTCGAGCGCTGGCAGTTTCTTCGCCTCGACAAGCTCGGTCGGCACGCCGATCAGCGTACGCAGCTCCGCCTCCGACGTGATCACATCCCCTGTCGCCCCCGGCGGCGCGATCATCTCCATGGCCTCCCTCCATCTGGCCGGTGTGGCGTCCCGCGGGCGCCGCGCGCTTGCGACGCCGCCCTCTACGATACGGGCCCACGACGACTCAGTCAATACCCGGCAGAGCGGGCAAGCACCTGCCGGGCGCCCCCGCAAGGTGTTCGGAGCGATGGGCGCGTCGCAACGAGTCGGCAGGGCGCCCTGGCGCCCCGGAAGCCCGCGCCCGGCCGCTTCACTTGTGGAGGCCTCGACCGGGCGGGTCGGTCCGCGGGTGGCCGGTCGGGTTGACGAGGGGCTGAGGGTCAGGTGGCGAGCGTGTCGTAGCAGAGCTTCGCCATGCGCGCGATCTGGAAGCTCGCGGCGGTGAAGCTGGGCGAGCCGTCGGGCATCTGGAGCGGCAGATTGTCGGTGTAGACGGTGAGGACGAAGAGCGGCTCCTCGCCCTGGTAGATGATGCCGGCGTCGTTGTTGTTGCGCGCGCCCGTGCCGGTCTTGTGTGCCACCTTGGTGCCGGGCGGCAGGAGCAGGGGGAGGCGGTTGCGCAGCTTCTGCCAGCTCAGGATGTCGAGCGCGAGCCGGCAGAGCTCGGGGGTGCAGCCGAGCCGGGCCGCGGCGGCCGGGTCGCGCGACCCCTGGAGGATCAGGTCGAGCAACACCCCGACGTCGTTGGCCGTGGTGGCGTTGGACGCCTCGACCGGGTGGTCGCGTCCGAGCCCCTTGGGCGGCAGACCGTGGCGGTGCGTCGTGCCGCGCATGCCGATCGAGCGGCAGAGCGCGTTGACCGCGTCGAGGCCGACCAGCTCGGCGACGGTGGCCGTGCAGACGTTGTCGCTGACGATGATCATCAGCACCAGCGCGTCGCGGAAGGTGAAGGTGGCGCCGGGCGTCATGTGCTGGCAGACGCCGGAGTTGTTGTCCTGGTACTTCGCCTGGACCGTGACGGTCTGGTCGAGTGAGAGGCGCCCCTCGTTGACCGCCTCGAGCGCCGCCATCATGATCGCGATCTTGCGCGTGCTGGCGGAGGGCACGACGACATCGCCCTGCCGGTCGGCCACCTCGCCCGTCCGCAGGTTCTTCAGGTGCCACATCGTTTCCCAGGGTTGATCGTCGGACAGCGCATTGAGCTGGCGCACCAGCGCGTCCATGCCTCGCCTCCTCCTCCGCCGTGTCCGGTTGACGTCGGTGATGATACGCCTCCCGGCCCACCGCGCGCCAGCCCGCGTACCCGCGGCCACAGCCGGCCGGAAGCCACATCCGCTGTGCCGCGCAACGGTAGCACGGCGTTCGGCCCGGCCCAACACGCGGCACGATCGGCTGTTATTCCCGGTTTACAAAGGCCGGCCCGGCGGTGACTGGGGAGGGTAGAATGGGCAGGGCGACACGTCGAGGGAGGCTGGTGCACCGGGATGGGCGGGCTGACAGCCGAGGCCGGCGAGCGGGTCGAGTGGAGCGTCGAGCAGATCCTCGCGCTCGCGCCCGACCCCGCCTCGGCGCGCGCCGGGCGCGACCTCGCCGGCCGGCGGCGCTGGCCGAGCCTC
>JBHOQZ010000064.1:0-4751 GCA_042408635.1 Chloroflexota bacterium | reverse complement strand
GGGCTACCGGCTGCGCCGCGCCGCCTGGGGCCGGGGCTACGCCACCGAGGGCGCCCGGGCGCTCCTCCACCATGGCTTCGCCGCGCTCGGCGTCGAGCGGGTCGTGGCGACCACCTACGAGGCCAACCGCGCCTCCCGCCGCGTCATGGAGAAGCTGGGCATGCGGCTGGTGCGCTCCTACCGCCTCACCCTCGACGACCTGCGCCGCGAGGGCACCTTCGACCCCACCTCCGCCGAGCTCTTCGACGGGGAGGACGTCGAGTATGCCATCACCCGCGCCGACTGGGCGCGCGCAACCGTACCCCCGCCATCGGGTAGGCCGGGCGACCGCACGCGAGGTGCGCCATCAGCCTGCTGGTGACCCGGCACCTGGTCGAGGCGTTCCTGCTCCGGCGCTTCGGCCCGCGTGCCACCGCCCCCGTCGAGCTGCGCGGGGGCGAGTGGTCGCGGGCCTACGCCTTCCGCCTCGACCGGGCCGACTACGTCATCCGCTTCAGGGCGCTCGTCGACGACTTCGCCAAGGACCGCCTGGCTGAGGCGCACGCCACGCCCGATCTGCCCATCCCACGGGTGATCGAGATCGATGAGGCGTTCGGCGGCTTCTACGCCATCTCCGAGCGCACATTCAGCGACTACCTCGACGAACTGGACGAGCGAGCTATGTGTGCCGTCTTGCCATCGCTATTCGCCGCGCTCGACGCTGCCCGCTGCACAGGCCTCTCAAGGTGGACCGGGTTCGGTGTGTGGGGCCCCGACGGCAATGCGCCCCACCCTACCTGGTGATCTGCCCTGCTCGCTGCCGAGCTTGACCTCTCTACAGATCGCCTCGTCGGCCGGCGGCGGCGCCTGGTCGACTCACCGATCGGCGCCGCGCCGTTCGACGCCGCACTGGCAGAGCTTCGCCGCCTGGTCAAGCTGGTGCCGGCGGCGCGCCACGACGCCGCGATCGGGCTCGACGTCCCCCCTTCACGGAGCGCCTGCAGGCCTACAAGCTCCATATCGGCCTGACGGGGCCAGGCCTACTGGGCCTAGCGCGGGCGCTGGGACGACCTCTCCGCCATCGCAGGACGCGAACCCTGAGGCGGCGCCCGGCCACAGGCGTTGGCGCGGCGTCCGCCGGCGAGTACGCGCCGGCGGAGACTATGCGGCGGGCGGCGGGCGGGCGTTAGATGGGGAGGAGGCCGTCGGTGAGCGTGAAGAGCTCACGGGTCGGCGCGTCGAGGCGGTGCGCCCAGCCGGGGAAGCCGCTAGAGCGGAAGCTGAGGCGCAGGTAGCCCACGAACGTCGTGTCGCCCGGCGACCAATGCAGCGCCGCGTCGGCGGCCGGGTTGGGCACACGGATCGTGTAGAGGTCGTCGACCTGGCGGCCGACGGCGAGGCCCGCCTTGCCATAGGCGGCGAAAGCCATGTCGAGCTCGACCGGCACGGCGCCGCCCGCCTCCGACCACGCCCGATACTGCTGCTCGACCAGGTCCAGGTCCGCCTTCACCATCAGCGGATCGGCGTAGACGCCGCTCGGGCGACCAGCCAGCCCAGCGCCGGGTCGAACCCGAATCCTTCCAGCATCGGCAGGAGTCCCTCGATCCCGCGGCGCTTCTCCCGCGTAAGGCGCTCGGGGTCTCAGAACCGATAGCCGAGGTCGCGCAGGTGCGCGATGATGGTCTCGACGTTCTGCCGGGCGCGCCGCATCTAGGTAGCGCGTCAGCAGCGTGCCGGGCTCGACGGCGCGCCGGGTCGCTGGAGCGATGACCCTGTGCTCGGGCGGCGCGATCACCCCGCCCCGGCGCCAGGCCGCGGGCCAGTCCTGGAACGCGCCGACCTCCCGATCCCCGACCAGCAACGTGTACATCGGCTCGTCGGGAAAGTCGCTCAGCCGCACCTACCAGCGCTGACCGCCCACGGTTGCCTCCCAGGGGTGGAGGGGATCGTCGACCGCCGCTCAGTCGACCGGCTCGGCCAGGTGCGGCGCGAGGCGGCTGCTCTGGCGGGCCCCCGCGGCCGGCGGCCGGCGCGCCCAGGCGTGGATGTGCAGCCAGGCGGCACGATCGTCGAGCCCCTGCCGCCTGGCCTCTGCCCAGAGGGCGCGCAGCGAGGGACCGTAGCCGTGGACGGCGTCGAGCGAGTCCGCGTCCAGGCGACCCTGCCGGTGCAGGTGGGCGAGGCTGAGCCGCACCAGGTCGAGCACCTCGGGCTCCCAGCCAGGCGGCGCGGCCACCGCAGCATCGCGGGCCCGCCAGCGCTCGACCAGGCGGTCGCGGGCGACGGTGTCCGCCAGCGGATCGGCCCAGCCCGGGATACCAGCGATCGCGTCACGGCGGCGCGAGTAGCGCCCGGCCCAGGCCGAGATGACGAGCAGAGCAAACGTTCTGTCGCACGTGGGCGGGAGCGCGAGCGGGTCGTGGCGCAGGTCGTGCTCGAGCTGGGCGCGGTAGCGCCGGGCGGCCTCGGCGTTCGCGATGGCTCCGTCGGCTCCGGTCACGGCAGCCGGCTCATGCCCCACCGCGCGCCGATCAGCGGTTGTTAAGATCGCCGAAGGTGCGCATCATGATCGGCACGGCCGGGCCGAGGATAGCGATAAAGAGCGCGGGCAGGATCAGGAACACCATCGGGAAGAGCATCTTGATCGGCGCCTTCTGCGCCTGCTCCTCCGCCCGCTGGCGCCGCTTGATCCGCATCTGCTCGCTCTGGATGCGCAGCACGCGCGTGAGCCCGACGCCGAGCTGATCCGCCTGGATGATCGCCGAGACGAAGATGCCCACGTCATCGACCTCGGTGCGCTGATGCAGGTCGCGCAGGGCGTCGCGCCGGGAGCGGCCCATGCGGATCTCGGCGATCACGCGGTCGAACTCCGCCGAGAGCGCGTTGTCCCACTTCTGGACGGCCTTGGAGAGCGCGGCGTCGAAGCCGAGGCCGGCCTCCACGCTGATACAGAGCAGGTCGAGCGCGTCGGGCAACGCCTTGCGGATCTCCTTCTGGCGCGCCTTCTTCTTGCTGCCCAGCCAGAACGTGGGCAGGTTGAACCCGATCGCCCCGAGCACGAACGGCATGCCCAGCGCCATCAGCACGTTCTCGCTGCGCGAGAACAGCAGGAAGCCGATGAGCGCGAGCAGAATCGTCATGCAGCCCTTGAGCCCGAGGAAGTCGGTGGCGTCGAGCCCGCCGGGGTTGCCGGCGACCACCAGATCGTGCTTGATGCGCTGGTAGGCCGCCTGGGGCGTGCGCCGGGCGACGAAGTAGGCGATCCGCCGGAACAACGGCCGCCAGACGCGGTCGCGCGCCGAGACCGACAGCTCGATCTCCTCGAGCGTGCGCACGCGCTGGGAGAACTCGCTCAGCCGCCCCTTGATCGGGTCCGGCTCGCGCAGGATGCTCATCCCCCAGAACGCGGCGACCACCCCCACGGCCGTCGAGAGGGCCAGGAGCGTCGCCAGGCCGGGCATGCTCGCGAGCGTCTCCATCGCCTACACCTCGATCTGCGTGATCTTGCGCATGATGAGGAAGCCGAGCACGATCCCCGTGCCGGCGCAGATCGGCAGCGCTAGGAACGGCCCCGGCGTGAACATCTCCGACATGTAGGCCGGGTTCATCACGAACAGGATGCCGCTGATGACCAGCGGCAGCGCGCTGATGACGTAGCCCGAGAGCGTCTGCTGGGCGGTGATGACGCGGATCTCACCCTGGATGCGGATGCGCTCGCGGATGGTGTGGCCGATCGTGTCGAGGATCTGGGCGAGGTTGCCGCCGACCTCGTGCTGCACGTTGATCGCAGTCACCACCAGATCGAAGTCGTCGCTGTTCATGCGCCGCACGACGTTGCCCAGCGCCTCCTGCGGGGAGAGCCCCAGGCTCACCTCGCGCGCCACCCGCAGGAACTCCTCCTTGGTCGGCTCAGGCGCGTCGCGGGCGACGACCTCCATCGACTGGAGCAGGCTGTAGCCCGAGCGCAGCGCGTTCGCCAGCATCGACAGCGTGTCGCCGAGCTGGCTGTTGAACGCGTCCAGCCGGCGGCGGTGGAGGTACCTCAGGTACCAGCGCGGCACCACGAACGCCAGCACGGGCAGCAGCAGCGGCACCGGGAACGGGAGCCCGGCGACCAGCCCGACCACCAGGATGACCAGGCCCAGCCCGACCTGGATCCCGAGGAACTCGGCCACGGTGAGCTTCAGGTTCGCCCGCGAGAGATCTCGCGCCAAGTTGTCCGCGAAGCTCCGACCCTCGAGCGCTTCGTCGACGCTGTTGACGAGCGGGTGGCGGCCGCGCTCCCGCAACCCCCGCAGCTCCGGCAGGTCGTAGGAGCCGAGGCGGGTCTCGACGTCGACGTCGCTCAGGAGCGTGCGGCGCAGGCCGTAGAAGAAGATCAGGATGCCCGCCGCGACCGCGAGCGCGAGCAGCGTCGGCGTATCCATGGCCTGGAACTCCCTCCCCTCGTGGGCGGCGGTCGGCGCCGCGGCCGGCCGCGCCTAGAAGTACCGCCGGTCGTTGCCGAAGACGCTCGGCGGCAGGTGGATGTTGCGCTCCTCGAGACGCGGCATGAACTTCGGGCGGATGCCGGTCGAGCGGATGCGCCCGATCACCTTGCCGCCCTCCATGCCGCCGTGCTCGAAGGTGAAGATGTCCTGCATCACGATCACATCACCCTCCATGCCCTGTACCTCGGTGATGTGGGTGATGCGGCGAGAGCCATCCTGCATGCGCGCCTGGTGGACGATCAGGTCGATCGCCGAGGCGACCTGCTCGCGGATCGCCCGCAG
>JBHOQZ010000058.1:0-2361 GCA_042408635.1 Chloroflexota bacterium | reverse complement strand
CCCCGTCGCTGATCATCGCGAGCGGCCAACGCGCGCCCAGCTCTGCCAGCACCTCGGCGCTCTCGGCGGGCAGGTGCAGTTGGGGCGTGTGCTCGCGATACGCCTGCACGAGCTCGGCCGCCAGGTCGGCGCTACCCGGCGCGAGCGCCGTGAGTGCCCGATCGAAGACGCAGCGTGTATCGGCTCGGAATTGGGCCAGGAACTCGCGGAGCAGGCGCCGCGGCGGCAGTCCGAGCCGCTCGGCCGCGACCTCGGCGGCGGCGCGGAAGCCGCTCAGCACGAAGTCGCGCTCCGGGTAGAGCGTATCGTCCAAGTCGAGGATCACCAGGCGGCACGGAGCCCGGCTACCGATCGAGGAGAGCATCGCCACAGCGGAAGACTTCGGCGTCGTAGCGCAGCATGTGGAGGCCGCGCTCGAACTGGCCGACGCGGGGCTCGACCCGCTCGCCGGCCAGGAGCGCCAGCAGCGTCCCGGGGAAGTCGGCCCCGGCCGCGTGGGCGAGCGGATAGCCGCCACCGAAGCGCGCGTTGATCTCGGTGAAGCAGGGGCCAGCCTCGGTGGCAAAGTACTGGACATTGAAGACGCCGGTCGGTCGGTGGGCGACTACCAGCCGCTCGATCAGCGCGGCCGCCCGTTCGTCCCAGATCGTGGCGGCGCGCTCGACCTCGCCCCCGCGCACCTTGAGTCGACGACGGGGGACCAGGCTGAGCAGGCGGCCGTCGAAGTCGCAGAGCACGTCGACCGTCACCTCGTCGCCTGCCAGCAGCGCCTGGATCAGCGGCTCGGGCGTGCGCGCCGCGTGGAAGCGCGCCTCCTCCCGGTCGGCGCAGCGGGCGATGCCGGCGCAGTTGGAGCCGAAGCGCGGCTTGATCAGAAACGGCGGCTCCCACCCATCGAGGTCGTCGCGGTAGGGTCTGGTTCGGGGCGCCGGCACACCGGCCGCCGCGAACAGCTCGGCCGTCGCCAGCTTGTCCCAGCTTGCCGCGACGAACGCCTCGGACGGGATGAGGGCGCGGGCGCCCGCGCGGGCGAGCTCCGGCGCAGCCGCGGCCAGCACCGGCAGCTCGGGGTCGATGAGGGGCACGACGAGACCGATCCGCCAGCGCTCTACCAGCTCAAGCAGGCGCGGCACGTACTCCGGCGCGGTGACACCCGGCACTAGCGCCGCGCCGTCGGCCACGTAGAGGCCCGGCGCGGTTGGGTCGAGGTCGGCGGCGTAAACCCGACCTCCGCGCGCGTGCGCCGCCGCCTGGAACGCCCGCAGCAGGCTGACCCGGCGCCCGACCGAGGTCAGCATGACGTTGGGGGTGGGCGGAGCGCCGGGGTCGCTCATCTGGCGACCGGCGGGTGGCTGGCGAGCACCGCGGCCAGCCGCGCCGGCTCGGGTGGGCGCGAAATCTCGTCGACGACCCAGGGGGTGTAGAGGGTCTCGCTTTCGAGCAGGGCGAAGGGCGTGCGGGCGAGGATCGCTAGGTCAAGCCGCAGCGACCAGTTCTCGACGTACCAGAGGTCGAGCGCGATCTTCTGCGGCCAGGTGAGGCGGTTGCGCCCATTGATCTGCGCCCAGCCGGTCAGGCCCGGCTTGACGAGGAGCCGGCGGCGCTGCTCGGGCGTGTAGCGTGCGACCTGGTAGGGGAGCGTCGGCCGCGGCCCGACGAGCGACATCTCACCCCGCAGGACGTTGACGAGCTGCGGCAGCTCGTCGATCGAGGTGCGCCGCAGCACCGCGCCGACCCGCGTGATGCGCGGGTCGGCCTGCTCGACCGCCACGCCCAGGCCGATCCGCTCGGCGTTCTCGACCATGGTCCTGAACTTGTGGAGCCGGAAGCGGCGGCCGCGGTAGCCGACCCGCTCCTGGTGGAAGAAGACGGGGCCCGGCGAGTCGAGCTTGATCAGGGCGGCCGTAGCGGCCAGCAGCGGGGAGAGGGCGATCAGGCCGAGCCCGCTGCCCACGACATCCAGCAGCCGTTTCAGCCGCCGCTCCCAGATCCGCCCCGACTGCATCCTGTCGCCTCGTTGCCCCCGTACCCGATCTCTCCGGCTCGGCAGTATAGAGGCGGCGCCGCCGCGGGGCAAGGACCCGCTCAGTAGCAGCAGGCGTCCTTGAAGCCGCAGTTGGGGCAGATGGCGTGGCGGCTGCCGCGCACGCCGTGCATGGCGGCGCCGCACTGGGGACAGGGCACGGCGGCGGGATCGGCCGCCGCGGTGGCCGGCGCGCGGTGCCGGCGCCTCGGCGGGTGGAGATCGGCGGGGCGTGGCGTGTCGTGGTTCATGGCATTCCCTGTAGCGGCCGCAGGAGGGTAGTCCGCCTGGACGGCACCCGGACTGATGGTCGTCGCTGCATCTAAGAAGCCTAGAGG
>JBHOQZ010000053.1:0-2912 GCA_042408635.1 Chloroflexota bacterium | reverse complement strand
CCACCAGGGCTACCTCGAGCCGCACGGCGCGCTCGCCCACTGGGACCAGACCGGCCGCCTCAACCTCTACATCTCGACCCAGGGTCAGTTCCACGTCCGCAACGAGCTGGCGAAGATTCTCCAGGTGCCGCAGACGCGCATCAACGTCATCCCGACCGAGATCGGCGGCGGCTTCGGCTCGAAGATCCTGGGCGTGACCGGCGCGCTTGCCTCGATCCTCTCCCGGATGGCCGGCCGACCGGTCAAGTACATCCTCACCCGCTCGGAGGACCTGCGCGCGACGGTTCCCTCGCCGCAAGCGATCTTCCGCTTCAAGACCGGCTGCAAGCGCGACGGCACCGTGACCGCGCTCAAAGGCGAGGTAATCTACAACGCCGGCGCCTACTCGGGCGCGCCGATGACGGTCGCCTGCATCAAGATCGGCTCGATCTACCAGTGGCCGAACCTGGACCTGCGCGGCTTCGAGGTGCTCACCAACCGCCAGTCGGTTGGTGCCTACCGCGCGCCCGGCGCCTTCCAGGCGATGTTCGCCCTCGAGAGCCAGATGGACGAGATGGCGAACGCGATCGGCATGGACCCGATCGACTTCCGCATCAAGAACGCGAGCCGCACCGGCGACCCGATGGCCCACGGCCAGCCCTGGCCGACGGTCTACATCCGCGAGACGCTCGAGCTGATGAAGCAGCACCCCGCCTACAAGCCCGGGCCGAAGGGCGAGTACCGGGGCGTGGGCATCGCGGTCGGCGGCTGGCTCGGCGGCCTCCAGCCGGCCTCGGCGCTGGTGATGCTTAACCCCGACGGTACCTGGAACGTGACGGTCGGCGCGCCGGACCTCACCGGCACGCACACCAGCCTCGCCCAGATCGCGGCCGAGGTGCTGGGCGAGGCCTACGAGCACGTCCACATCGCCTCGGGTGACACCGACCACACGCCATTCGCCGGGATGAGCGCCGGGAGCAAAACGATCTACACCTGCGGCCCGGCGGTGAAACAGGCGGCCGAGGATGCGCGTCGACAGCTCTTCGAGATGGCCGCCGCTGAGCTCGAGGTGCCGATCGAGAGCCTGCAGATCCGCGCCGGCCAGGTGCTCTGCGCCAACGCGCCGGACAAGTCGATCGCGGTGCGCCGCCTCGCCCAACTCTCCACGAACTACGGCGGCAAGTATCCGCCGGTGGTGGGCGTCGGGCGCTCGGCGCAGCGGCGGCAGTCGCCCTCCTTCTCGGTCCAGCTCGCCGATGTCTCGGTCGACCCGCTCACGGGCAAGGTGACGGTGCACCAGTACGTGGCGATCCAGGACGCCGGCTTCGCGCTCAACCCGCTGGCGGTGCAGGGGCAGATCCAGGGCGGCGCGACCCAGGGCATGGGCATGGCGCTGACGGAGGAGCTGATCTACAACGCCGAGGGGAGGATCATCAACCCCGGCTTCATCGACTACCGCCTGCTCACCGCCTGCGACGTGCCCGACATCGAGGCGATCGTCGCCGAGTTCCCGGCCGAGGACGGCCCGTTCGGCGCCAAGGGCGTGGGCGAGAGCTCGATCGTGCCGCCGGCCGGCGCGGTCAACAACGCGCTCTACCACGCGCTCGGCGGCGTGCGCCTCACCCACGCGCCGATGACGCCGGAGCGGATCCTGGCCGCCCTGCAAGCCCGCCAGGCCGAGCTGGCGGAGCAGGGCCAGGCGCAGCGGCAGCCGGTGCTCGCCGACGACAACTAGGGCGGCCCCCGGAGGGTGGCCCCCCGGCCCCCCTATACTGGGGGGTGACGGGGAGCGGCGCGTCACCGCGCGCCGACGACAACTAGGGCCGCCCCCCGGCTCCCCAACGCTGGGGGGTGACGAGGCACCGGCCTGTCAATGCTGTGGGTGACAGGGAGCGGCGCGTGATCGCGCCCCGAGGAGAGCTGAGAGGACACGTGCAGTGAATGCTTTCGCCTACCACCGGCCGACGACGCTCGAGGAGGCGGCCCGACTGCTGAGCACGCCCGAGGCGCGGCCCCTCTGCGGCGGTACGGATCTCCTGGTCCAGATGAAGGATGGCCGGCGTCGGCCGCAGGCGCTGGTCGACATCAAGGCGATCCCCGAGCTCCAGGTGCTCGAGTTCGACGAGGCGACGGGGCTGCGCGTCGGCGCGGCGGTTCCACTGGCCGACGTCTGCCTCTTCCCGCCGGTGCGCGAGCGCTACCCGGCGTTCCACCACGGCGCGAGCATCGTCGGCGCGATCCAGACGCGCCAGCGCGCCGGCCTCGGCGGCAACCTCTGCAACGCCGCGCCCTCAGCCGACACCGCGCCCTCGCTCGTCTGCTACAACGCCACGGTCGTGATCTACGGCCCGGCCGGGCGGCGCGAGACGCCGCTCGAGCGGTTCTTCGTCGGTCCGGGCCAGACGGTGCTGGGGCCGGGCGAGATCCTGGTCGAGGTGCGCGTGCCCACACCGCCGGCGCGCTCGGGCGCGAACTACGAGCGCCACACGCCGCGGGTCGAGATGGACATCGCGGTCGTCGGCGTCGGCTCCTACGTCGAGCTCGACGAGGCGGGTGCGATCGCAGCCTGCCGGATCGCGCTCGGCGCGGTCGCCCCGACGGTGGTGCGCGCGACGGCAGCCGAGCAGGCCGTGATCGGTCAGCCGGCGGGCGAGGAGCTCTACCGGCGCGCGGGCGAGCTGGCGGTGGGCCACGCCCGCCCGATCAGCGACCAGCGCGGCTCGGCCGAGTTCCGCCGCCGGCTCGTCGAGAACCTGGTCTACCGCACGTTGGGCCGCGCCGTCGAGGCCGCCCAGCGCCGCTGACCGCCCCGGCTCCAGGCCCGGCGCGTACCGCGCGCGGGATGCACCGCGGCCACCTGATTAGGCGGCAATGGCGACATCAGGCGGGGTAGACGCCGCAGCAGCCTCCCGGATGGCCGGGAGGCTGCTGCG
>JBHOQZ010000052.1:0-3196 GCA_042408635.1 Chloroflexota bacterium | reverse complement strand
TTTCGTAATGTTCGGCCGGGTTGGCGAGCTGGCGGCAATCGGCAGCGCTGCCCGGAGGCGGTGTGGCAGCGAGCCGCCGCCGCCTTCGAGCACGGTCAGAGTCGGGCCGATCACCGCCGGCACTGCCCTGGGGCGGTGTGGCAGCGGCTCAACGGCCCGCGGAGAGGCGGTCCGGCTCGGCGTCAGGAACCTCGACCTCGAGGTAGGCGCAGTCCCAGCCCGGCTGGGGCTTGGTGGCGGGCTCAGGAACCGGGATGCCCGCTTCGCCCCACCCTTCGAAGTGAAAGGTCAGCACGTCAGGGGAAGGTGCGGACCAGGTAGTCGCGATCCGGACCACTCGCCACCACCCCGGGAACACCGGGCGCGTATGCTCCCCAATTCGCCGGTGCCCGCTCGAACAACACCAGGTACCTTCGCGTCGTTGCCATGCTTGTCTCCACGATCGACGAACTTTCAAGAGTGGTCCTGCCGCCCGATCTCACCATCCGAGGGTCTTGGAAGTCGCTGCCAGATGTCCATGGGCACGTGGTCGCTTAACCGATGCGGAGCGGTACTGATCCGTCGATCCGGCCTCTCTCGATGGACCCCCTGGTTATACGAACCGCGCTGTCGAACGATGTCCCACCCCTCCTGGCGGAGTCGCTGGTGCAGCTGCCGGTACGTCGGCGGCCTCACCCTGCCTGACCGAGAGGTAGGGTCAGACGCCGCCGGGTGGTGCGCCGAGCGGGAGGCCGAGGCGCTCGATCAGGGCGCGCGTCTCCTGCCAGGTCTGGCGGTCGATGGCGGGGCCGCGCGGGGCGCGCACGTGGGCGCTCGCGATCAGGCCGCGCAATTGCAGGATCGCCTTGCGGATCGCCACCCCCGAGACGCCAAGCTGCCCTTCGAAGACGATCAGGGGTAGGTAGCGGTAAAACACCTCGGCCGCGCGTTCCCGCTCGCCCGCCGCGAATGCCGTGTAGACCTCGACCAGCACCTCGGGGTAGGCGAACCCGGTCATGATGCCGACCGCGCCGCGCCGCAACTCGTCCAGGAAGTAGAGGCCGCCCATGCCGCCGAGGAGCCCGGGTGGCTCGCTCCCGGCCGCCGCGGCCGCCTCGACGATCCGGCTCATCTTGATTGCGGTCGGCACGTGCTCGACCTTCACGTAGTGCACGTTCGGGATGTCGCGCCCGAGCTGGGCCAGCAGCCCGGGCGCCATGGTCAGCCCGGTGACCACCGGCTCGTCCTGCACGATGATCGGGAGCGAGACGGCGCCGGCCACCGCCCGGTAGTGCTCGACGATCCCGGCGGGGTCCGGCTTGAAGACGTAGGGCGGCTGTACCATGAGCGCGTCGGCACCCGCCGCCTCGGCCTGGCGGGAGAGCTCGACCGTCACGTCGGTGCCCGAGTGGCCCGTCCCGGCGATGACGATGCCCCGACCCGCCACAGCCTCGACCACGATTTCGACCACGCGCGTGCGCTCGGCGTCGGAGAGCTTATGGACCTCACCGGCCATGCCGCAGGCGGTCACGCCCTGCACGCCGATCGACATCTGAAAGTCGACGAGCCGCCGCAAGCTCGCCGCGTCGAGCGCGCCCGAATCGTCGAACGGGGTCGCCAGAATCGGGTACACGCCCGCCAACCGCTGCTGCTCCACCGTTCCCTCCCTTCATCCGGGTCGATCCCAGCCGCATCCTAGCGCATCGGCTTGACGCTGGCGCCTGGTCGGGGCTAAGGTAGCGGCAGCGCGTGGCGCGGACTGGTGGAGGGCAAGGCAACAGGTGGAAGTGGCAGGCGGCGGCCCTGAGCCGGCGAACGAGAGGTGGCAGGCGGCACCGGCGGGCGAGGCGGTGCGCGACGCAGTGCGGCAGCAGTTCGGCGCGGTGGCGGCCAACTACGTCACCAGTGCGGTCCACGCCCAGGGTCACGACCTGGCCGAGTTGGTGCGCGTGGCCGCGCCGACCGGTACCGAGGAGGTGCTCGACCTGGGCACCGCCACCGGGCACGCCGCGCTGGCGATCGCGCCGCACGTACGCTCGGTGATCGGCGTCGACATCACACCGGAGATGCTCGAGCAAGGCCGCCGGCTCGCGGCCGAGCGCGGGGTGACCAACGTCATCTTCCGCCAGGCCGATGTCGAGCAGTTGCCGGTGGTCGACCACTCGATCGACCTGGTGATCTCGCGCTACAGCGCCCACCACTGGCCCCACCCCGAGCGCGCGCTCTTCCAGGTCGTCCGCGTGCTGCGCCCGGGTGGCCGCTGCCTGCTGATCGACGTGGTTGGCCCACCCGATCCGGCCGCCGACCGCTTCGTCGACACGGTCGAGCGACTGCGCGATCCCTCGCACGTTCGCGATTGGACGATCGCCGAGTGGCAGGCGATGCTGGAGGCGGCGGGACTGCCCGGGAGGGTGGTGCAGCAGTGGCCGCTGGAGATGGACCTCGATTCCTGGCTGGAGCGGATGCAGACGCCGGCCGAGCAGGCGGCCCGGATCCGGGCGCTGATCGACGAGGCGCCCGACGCGATCCGCGCGACGTTCAACCTGCACCGGCGTGCCGGCAAGCAGTTCTTCTCGCTGCCATGCGCCATGTTCCTCGCCACCCTCCCGGCCTGAGCCGTCCCGCCGTCCGGTCGCGCCCACGCCCCCACGGTCCAGCCACGAGAGCTCGGACCCGGACATGGGCCTGCGCGCTGCTCGTCGCGCTCACGCTTGCGGTTGCTCTGCTGCCCGCCGGCGAGGTGGAGGCGGTTGGCTGGCTCGTCGCGCCGGCCGGTGCCCGCGTGACCCCCCTCGCCGCCCAGGCGGTCGTTGTCTGGGATGCGGCGGCGCGGGCTGAGCGCGTGAGCTTGCGGATCGAGTACCGCGTCGACGGCGCGGGGGCGAGCCGGCTCGGCTGGGTGATCGCGCTGCCGCGGGGAAGCGCCGAGCCGGCCGCCACTGTCGGCGATCCGGCGCTCTTCGAGACGCTGGCTGACCTGGCGCAGCCGCGCGAGAAGCCGCTGACCCTGCTCCAGCCCCAGCCGCGCTTGGCCTCACCACTCGGCCGTCCATTCCCACCCCGCCCGGCTTCAGCCCGGCCGCCCGGCTTCGAGCCGCCAGTGACGCCGGGCGCTGGACAGCACGAGGCGCGGCTCGTGGCCGCGGGCGACCGGGCTGCCGTGGCGGCGTGGGCGCTCGACAATGGCTTCGACCCGGCCGGCGTGCTGACCGCGACC
>JBHOQZ010000050.1:0-2603 GCA_042408635.1 Chloroflexota bacterium | reverse complement strand
GGTGGCGGTGATGTATGTGGGCAAGATCGTGGAGCTGGCGGACCGCAACGACCTGTACCGGGAGCCGCTGCACCCGTACACGAAGGCGTTGTTGTCGGCGGTGCCGATCCCGGACCCGGTGGTGGAGGCGAAGCGGGAGCGCATCATCCTGACGGGGGATGTGCCCAGCCCGGTCAACCCGCCCAAGGGGTGTCGGTTCCACACGCGCTGTCCTGTGGTGATGGACGTCTGTCGGGAGGAGGAGCCGGCCTTCGTCAACCACGGTGGCCACTGGGTCGCCTGCCACCGCGTCTAGCCCGGCCGCCCGGCGGGCCGCGCGGCTTGAGAGCGCGGGGCTTGAGCCCCGCGCTCAAGGTGCAAAGCCGGCTTCAGCCGGCTCACGGGCGGTCGTCCCAGCCCCCGCCGGGGGCTTCGTACGCTGAGTCCGGGGGTTATGCAAGGTGCGGGACAAGTAGTGCGGGCATTCCCGCAGGCGGGCCGAAGCCGGCGCGAGAACAGGACGCGGCCGGCCCCAGCTGGGACGCGGTCGGCGCGCCTCCACCCGCACGCGGGTACTCGATGGGCTGAAGCCCGCCGACCGTAGCCACGCCTTGACTCCGCACCCTCCCTACTCCCCGCGCCCCCATGGCCAAGCCCGCTGCAGCGGGCGGAGGCGCGCTCGTCCCCAGCCGGCTTCAGCCGGCTTCAAAACCTGAGCCCGGGGTGAACCCCCGGGCGGCCGGGCGGACAGAACGAGGCGGGGCTGGTCTGGGCGGTGTTCGCGGCTCACCCCTGGACGGCCTGCACCAGACCGAGGAGCGGAATCGAGCGATCCCGCGCCTCGGCGCGTTGAGGACAGGTCGGTCGTGGTTACACGGGGACGATGAGGCTGGCGAGGTCGCGCGGGTAGTAGGTGAGCAGCTCGGCGCCGGTCTCGGTGATGAGGATCGTGTCGGAGTGGCGGAAGCCGCCCAGGCCCGGCACATAGATACCCGGCTCCACGCTGAACACCATCCCGGGCTTCAGCACCGTCTCGTCGCCGAGGTCGATGAACGGTTGCTCGTGCCCCTCGAGGCCGATGCCGTGGCCGGTGTGGTGGCGCGTCAGGTGAGCGACGCCATAGTCGGCCTCGGCGCGCATGATCTCCGCCTGCGCCTTGGCGCAGGTGCGGCCCGGCTGCAGCGCGCGGAAACCGACCTCCTGAATCGCCAGCATCTTGTCGAAGTAGTCGACGAACTCCTGCGACGGCTCGCCCATGATCATCGTGCGCTCGAGCTCCGAGCGGTAGCCGCCGACGTTCGCGCTGGCGCCGGTCACGATGCAATCGCCCGGGGCGAGGCCGCTCTCGCGCCGCAGGCCGTGCGGCAGCGCGCTGTTGGCCCCGGCGATGAAGCTGGCACTGCAGGGTGGGTTGCGCACGCCGCGGCCGCCGCTGCCGTAGGTCGGCCCGAGCGTGTCGAGCATCATCACGGTGGCGTCGAGCGTGGCGCGCAGGGAGACCTCGATCTCAGTCGCACCAACCCGCATGTACTTCTGGAGCAGCTTGTGGGCGAGGTTGCCCCACTTGCAGCTCTCGCGGATCAGCGCGATCTCGGCCGGCGACTTCACCTGCCGCATGGTGTCCACGATGTCGCTCGCGCGCTGGAACGTCGCGTCGGGAAAGGCATCGGTCAGCGCCGGGCCGATGTAGCCGTTGATGTCCCCGTAGCCGTCCTGGTCCATGCCGACGCGCTTGCCACCGAGGCCCAGGTCGCGCAGGAGCTCGGCCAGGTGCCGCATCGGGTGCTTGCCGCTGTTGCCGGTCGGGTATTCGGGGTAGACCTTGACGTGGCCGATTAGCCGCGACTTCTGGACGTGCTCCTGCTCGAGGAAGGGGATGAGGATGCCCAGGTCGCCCTGCATCGGCACGACCAGCGCCATCGGCCGCTCGGTCGAGACGTGGCTGAAGCCGCTCAGGTAGTTGATCCGGTCCGAGTGGAAGAGGACCAGCCCGCTCAGGCCCCGGGCGTCGAGCTCGGCGCGCACGCGCTCGATCCGGGCGCGCCGCTCGGCGTCGGTGATGGCGAGGCGTTCGTAGCTCGGGGTCGCCTCGGTAGACACGCTTGTCGTCAACGCTCCCTGCTCCTTCTCGCTGATGTGTCGATCCTCACTCTGGGCCTACCACCTCCGAGGTGGGGTGCGACGGCGTCGCTGGCGGGATTGTACCCGCTGCCGCGGTCACGTTCCTCCCGTGGCAGGAGCAGTCGCCCCCAGGAATGCAACGAGGGCAGCGAAGCGCCTCCGCCAGCGACATACCCCCTCGCGCGCCTGCTCGAGGGGGTATGTCGGATGATCGGGGATGGTTGACGCGCTACGGGGTGCCGCGCGCCTAGCCGGCGCGGCTGCCCGTCTGGAGGGCCGAGATGAACTCGCTCGCCTGGCGCTTGGTCAGGCCGTCGGGGCGGCAGCCGTACTCCTGCTGGCAGCGCTCGTCGACCTCACCCTCGGAAAGTCCGTGCGCCTCGCGGCCGATGACGTAGATGGCGCGGACCTGGGCCGCCGTGGCGGCGGCCGGCTCGCCGGGTGAACCACCCGGCCGGGAACTGTCGACCCCGGCGCTCGGCGCCGGCGCGAGGGGAGCCGGC
>JBHOQZ010000047.1:0-3474 GCA_042408635.1 Chloroflexota bacterium | reverse complement strand
GCACCATCCGCCCGGGTCGCTTCGGCGACCGGGCCGCGCACTGGATCCACACCATCGCCTCCCGCCGCAGCGATCTGGGCTTCGAGATCGTCGACCTACGCGACTACCGGCTACCCCTGTTCGGGGCGGAGGCGGGAGCGGACGCGGAGGCGGCGGTGGCGCGCTGGCGGCGGAAGGTCGCCGAACTCGACGGCTACCTCTTCGTGACGGCCGAGTACAACCACAGCATCTCCGGCGTGCTCAAGAACGCGCTCGACCACGCCTACGCGGAGTTCAACCGCAAGCCGGCGGCGTTCGTCGGGTACGGAGGTGTCGGCGGCGCCCGCGCGGTCGAGCAGCTTCGCCTGATCTGCGTCGAGCTCCAGGTGGCGCCGACCCGCAACGCCGTGCACATCGGCATGGAGCCGTACCTTGGCGTGACGCAGCAGGGCAAGTCGCTCGCCGACTACGACTACCTGAACCGCACCGCCGAGGCGATGCTCGATGAGCTCGCCTGGTGGACCCACACGCTGAAGGCCGGCCGGGCCGTGGCGGTGGCCGCGTGAGGTCAGCCCGCCCGGCCTGGCCGGCCCCCGGCCATCGCAGGAGGTCCCTGATGCAAGCACAATTGGGCTCCACCACGGCCGGTCAGCCGGCCGCCGCCCCCGGGCGTGACGCGCCGGCAGCGGCGCGCGACGGGGCGGCGCCCCGCCTCTTCCTAGTCGTGGTCGCCTCGGCGGTCATCCTCTCGACGCTGACCGGGTCGATGGTCAACGTTGTGCTGCCGGTGATGCGCGCCGATTTCGGCGCCTCGCCGGCGCACATCGGCTGGGTCGTGACCGGCTACAGCCTCGCCTACGTCGTCGGCATCCCGCTCTACGGGCAGGTGTCGGACCGGTTCGGGGTGCGGCGCGTCTTCGTCCTCGGCCTGCTCGGGTTCGCCGCGGGCGCGCTCATCTGCGCCCTCGCGCCCGGCCTGCCCGTCCTGGTGCTCGGGCGGATCGTGCAGGGGCTGGGCGGCGCGGCGATCCCGGCCCTGGCGACGGTGGCCGTGGCCACGGTGCTGCCGGTCGGCCACCGCGGCGGGGCGCTGGGGGTAACGGCCTCGAGTGTCGGCATCGGCGGGTCGGTCGGGCCGATCGTCGGCGGCGCGCTCGGGGAGCTGCTCGGCTGGCGCGCCCTCTTCGTCGGCGCGCTGGCCCTGGCCCTCCTCCTGGTCCCCTTCGCTGCCCGCCTGCTGCCCGACGGCGGCGCCGACGCCGAGGGCCGCTTCGACCTGGTCGGCGGTCTTCTCCTCGGCCTGGCGGCCGGCCTCTGCCTGTTCGGCATCACGCAGGCCCAGGCGGTCGGCGTCGGTACCCCAGCGGCCTGGGGCAGCTTCCTGGTGGCGGCCGGCAGCGCGGCGGGGTTCGCCCTGCGCGTCCGGCGGGCCGCGCACCCCTTCGTCTCGCCCGCGCTGTTCGCGAACCGGGCCTACCTGGCCGCGCTGCTGGTCGGCTTCGCCGCCATGGTGGCGAACATGGCGGCGCTCGTGCTCGTGCCGCTGCTGGTCGTGGACGTCTACCGGCTGCCCGCGAGCGCCGCGGGCCTGCTCCTGACCCCCGGCGCCGTCACGCTGGCGGTCCTCTCGCTCGTGACCGGGCGCCTCTCGGACCGCGTGGGCGTCAGGCCGCCGATCGTCGCCGGGCTCACGCTCATGGCGCTCGCGCTCCTGGTCCTCTCGACGCTGGCCGGCTCGTCGCCGGCGCTGGTCGCGGTCGGGGTGGTCGGGCTGGGCGCCGGCTTCGCCTGCATCCAGTCGCCGACCAACAACGCCGCAGCCAACGCCCTGGACCGCGAGGTCGGCGGCGGCCTCGGGCTCTACGCCGCGGCGTTCTTCCTCGGCGGCGGGGCCGGCCCGGCGCTCACCGGCGCGCTGCGGGCCGCCTGGCAGGCCGCGGCCGCGCCGGCGCTGAACCCGCTGGTGGGGGGTAGCGCCGGCGCCTTCTCCGACACCTTCCTGGCGCTGCTCCTCCCGCTGCTCCTCGCCCTGCTCGCCACGACGGGCCTGCGGAGCAGCCACGCGGCCCGCAGGAACGCGGTGGCGCAGCGGACAACGCCTGGCCCGGCGTAGAGCTCCGGGCTCCCACGAGCAGCCGGGCTGTGAGTCGGTCGCGATGCCGGCGGGCTGGCCCTGGCGCGTCAGGGCCGGCCCGCCGATCAGCGGCCCCGGGTAGCACGGTCCTGGGCCAGCCGGGCAATCGGTCGAGGGAGGGCGTCAGGTGGCGGTGTCGAGGGCGAGGACGGCCGCCTCGACGATCGCCTGCGCGTCGATGCCGTAGTGGCGGTAGAGGGCGGCGCGCGAGCCCGACTGCCCGAACTCGTCGACACCGAGCGGCACCAGCCGCTGCCCGAAGACGCTGCCGAGGAACGCCGCCGCGTGGCTCGCCCCGTCCAGCACGGTCACGATCGGCGCAGCGCGCTCCTCGGGCGGGATCAGGTCGCCCAGGTGCCCGCCCTTATGCCCGGCGCCGGAGGCGAGCGCGGCACGGTAGCTGCGGTAGAGCTGATCGAGGCTGGTGATCGCCAGCACGTTCGCCGCCACGCCCTCGCGGTGGAGCGCGCGCGCCGCCTCGACCGCCTCGGGCACCATCGCGCCCGAGACTGCGATGTGCACCACGTCCTCCCCGCCCAGGTCGGCCGCGTCGAGCCGGTGGTCGATCAGGCGGTAACCGCCCTGGAGCACCTGGCGCCGCAGCTCCGCCTCCCCGATCCGGCTGAGTGCAGGGTCGAGCAGCGTCTGGTCGATCGGCTTGGTCGAGAGGCGCAGGTAGGTCGAGAGGCCCTCGTCAGCCGCGCCCTCGCCGCGCGCGCAGCACCGGCGCAGCGCCTCGAGCAGCGTCCACTCGACCTCACGGGCGAAGCATGGCTCATAGCTCAGCAGGCCCGGCAGCTCGATGCCGAGCGAGGGCGTGACCGTGCTCTGGTGCGCCCCACCCTCAGGGCTGAGCGAAATGCCGGAGGGCGTGCCGACCACGATCATCTTCGCGCCCTGGTAGAGCCCGTGGATAAGCGCGTCGAGACCGCGCAACACGAACGGGTCGTAGACGGTGCCGATCGGCAGGAGCTGCTGGCCGCAGAGCTGGTGCGCCAGCCCGAACGCGCCCAGGCACATGAAGAGGTTCATCTCCGAGATGCCCAGCTCGATGTGTCGCCCGGCCGGGCCCGGCTGCCAGCGCAGGAGCTTGGGCGCGGCCGGGTCCGGATCGTAGATCGGCTGCGGCGCGCGCGCCCAGACACCCACCCGGTTGATCCAGCCGCCCAGGTTGGTCGAGACCGAGACATCCGGTGAGACCGTGACGATGCGCCGGCCCAGCTCGGGCACGGTTGCCAGATCGCTGACCAGCCGACCGAACGACTCCTGCGTCGACACCAGCCGCGGCGGCCGGAAGTCGAGCGTGGCCGGCACCGCCGCCGGGGTCACGGCCGGCGGCGGCAGCGGCGGCCGGCGCAGCC
>JBHOQZ010000041.1:0-2708 GCA_042408635.1 Chloroflexota bacterium | reverse complement strand
TCAGCCCGCCGACAGCCGCCGACCACTCATCGTCCCCGGGCGCGGGCTTCAGCCCGCCCTCGTCCCTGCGCGCGGGCTTCAGCCCGCCGATGTCTTGGGCCCCATCGCCCGCCAGCCGCCCGCCCTCGGCCTCCAGGTCGTCGCGCGTGCGGAAGAGGTGCGAGTCGTTGGACATGTGGAACAGCGTGGCGAAGCGGATGCCCCACGGGTTGACCTCGGGCGGGCCCTCGCGCACCAGGATCGGCGCGCGCCGGTAGATCGCCTTGGTGAGCTCGGCGTCGCGCTGGCTGCGGAAGATCGGGCAGGTGCGCGTGTTCGGGTTGAGCAGCGCGATGTCCTCGGGCGTCAGCGTGAACACGCGCGACTCGTCGCGCAGCTCCTCCGTGCCGTGCAGGAAGAAGGCGAACCTGGTCCCCGCCTGCCCGCGCGTGGCCGCCGGCCGCCCCGCCCCCGTCAGCGTCAGCAGGCAGAACTTGAAGCTGCGGTGGAGGCAGGGGAAAATGCGCTTGCGGTTCTCGAAGTCGTAGAGGCTGACGAGCGCGCGCTGCTCCATGAGGTCGGCGAAGAAGTGCTTGGTGGTGTCGTCGGTGGCGATGCCGGAGGGGACGATGCAGCCGACGCGCCCCGCCCGCGAGCGGGTACCCGGCGCGATCAGGCTCCGATTCGTCTCGGCGAAGATGCTGTAGGTATTGACGTCGCCCCGGCCGCAGAGCGGGTAGCGCCCGCTCACCCGCACGAACTTGCTGGCGGCCTCGGCGGCGTGCCGCGCCGCCTCGTAGGCGGCGTGGAGCGCCGGGTTGCGCGTCGGCAGCTCCTTGATCAGCCGGGCGCGCGCCGCCTTGTTCGGCGCCGTGGCGATCTCGGCGTCGCGCGCGGCGAAGAACTCCTCCTCCTGCAGCTTGATCCGCTCCCAGGGTGGGTTGCCGAGCACGCAGTCGAAGCCGCCGCGGGCGAACACCTCGGGAAACTCCAGCGGCCAGTGGAAGAATCGCTGGCGCAGCGCCAGCTCCACCGCCGCGCCCACCACCCGGCCGTCGGCCGCGTTCGGCCGCGCCATGAACTGCCAGAGCGTGGCCGTGGTCGGCACGAGGTCAGGCTCGTGCTCCCGCAGCGTCCGCAGCCGGCTGAAGAAGGCGGCGGTCCACAGGTCGCAGGCGCGCTCGCGCACCCACCAGTCGCCGCCCGGCTCGCGCAGCTTCGCGAAGCCCCGCTCCTTGGCGCGCACATCCTCCGGCCGCAGCTCCGGCTGCGCCGTCAGCGCGGCGGCCTCGCGCGCCAGCTCGGGCGGCAGCGCCGCCTCGACTCGGCCCGACCAGAGGCCGAGCTGGCCCAGCCGCTCCTGCCGGTTGCGCTTGCGGTAGGCCGCGGCGGCCGACCGGTCGTCGCCGGCGAGAGCGGTGAAGGCGTCGTCGGGGATGCCCTCCGCCAGCACGCTCAGGTCGAAGACGCCAACCAGGCTGTCGCCGCAGCGGATGTGGTGGTCGAGGAAGGAGAGCGGGCGGCCCGGCTCGAGCGCCTCCAGCCAGAGCGCCACCTGGCACAGCTCGACCGCCATCGGGTTCACGTCCACGCCGTAGAGGCAGCGGCCGACCACGTCGCGCAGCGTCCGCTGGAGCGCGGCCGGCGCAGGCTCGTCGTCGCCGGTGCGCACCTGCGCCAGCCGCCGGGCGATCCGGTGCGCCGCGCCGATCAAGAAGTGGCCCGAGCCGCAGGCCGGGTCACAGACCGCCAGATCCAGCAGCGCCGCCTCCGCCTCCTCGGGCGGGCGCCCCCGCACTGCCTCGCTCAGCACCGGCTCGAGCGCCGAGTCGAGCAGCGCCCGCACCAGCTCCTCCGGGGTGTAGTAGCTGCCCGTCGTCTTGCGCTCGTTGCCAGCGGCGCGGCGCGGGTCGTCCCCTTCCGGCCGGATGGCGAACGAGCCGGCGTCGAGGTTCAGGCGCGGCAGCGCCTCGAGCAGCGACTCGTAGACGCTGCCGAGCTCCTCGGTGCGTAGGTGGACGTAATCCACTGAGCGGCGCACGCCGCCCACCGTGATCGTCGAGAGCGCCCGCACCGCCTCGAGCAGGTCGCGGTTGGCGATCCGCACGCCCCGCCGCTCCATCGAGTCGTCGTTGTCAGGCCACGCGGGGGCGAGGTCGGGCATCAGGCGGTCCTCGAAGAGGCCGCCCAGCGCCGGTAACCCGAGCGCGCCGCGCACCGCCTCGGCGCGCCGCCCCTCCGGCGAGAGGCCGTGGACCGGGTCGGGCGTCTCGACGTGGCCCAGGCCGAACAGCACCACGCGCAGCGCCCGGAAGAGGTCGTCGTGCCGGGTGCCCACGCGCCGGTCGGCCAGGCGGCGCAGCCGCGCCGTCGAGTAGTGCTGGTAGCGCCGCCGCTGCGCCGCGTCGGCCTCGGGGTGGAGGAGCAATCCCCGGTCCTCCGCCACGAACAGGAAGATCAGGCGGTAGACGAGCCGCAGGAGCTGGCGGTAGTAGTCCTGACCGGTCAGCTCGCCGCTGCGCAGCCGCGCCTTGAGCGCCGCGTTGGCCCGGTGGCGCAGGAAGCCGCTCCCCAGCGCCTCGATGGCGCGCTCGACGCCGTCGCGCAGCCCGTCGAGCGCGCGCGTGCCCTGGCGCTCGGCCTCGCGCGACCACCGCTCCAGCCAGCAGATCTCGGGGGGCTCACCCTCGACGCGCGACTGATGGCAGAGCAGCCAGAGCAGGACGAAG
>JBHOQZ010000039.1:0-1056 GCA_042408635.1 Chloroflexota bacterium | reverse complement strand
CTTCGTCGCGGTCGCCGAGGAGCTGCACTTCGGACGAGCGGCCGCGCGCCTCGGCATCGCCCAGCCACCGCTGAGCCAGCAGATCCGGGCGCTGGAAGGGGAGCTAGGTGTGCGGCTCTTCGCGCGCAACCGGCGCCGCGTCGAGCTGACCGAGGCCGGCGCGGCATTCCTCATCGAGGCACGTCGGACGCTGGCGCAGGCGCTCCGTGCGGCGACGGCGGCCCGGCGGGCGGCGCGCGGGGAGTCGGGTAGCCTCGCGGTCGCCTTCGTCGGCAGCGCCGCCTACGGCTATCTCGGGTCGACGCTCGCCGCCTACCGCGCCCGGTATCCCGGCGTGGAGCTTCGGCTGCACGAGCTGAGCACCGCGGCGGCGCTGCGCGGGCTGCGCGCCGAGCGCATCGACGCCGCCTTCGTGCGGTCGCCGATCGTGGAGGTGGGCCTCGAGATCATGGCGGTGCTGACCGAGCCGCTGGTGGCCGTGCTCCCGGTCGACCACGCGCTCGCCGGCGAGGAGGCGGTGCCTCTGGCCATGCTGGCCGGCGAGCCTTGGGTGCTCTTTCCCCGCGATTTGGGAGCGGGCCTGCACGACACTGTGCTGCGCTGCTGCGAGCGCGCGAGCTTCCGGCCCGTGGTGGTTCAGGAGGCAGTACAACTCACGACGATCGTGGCGCTGGTGGCGGCTGGCTTCGGCGTATCGGTCCTCCCGGCGAGCGTTGGCCGGCTGCACCTCGAAGGGGCGGTGGCGCGGCCCCTGGCGCCCGGCGACGGCGCCGACGTGGGGCTGGTAATGGCCTGGCGTCAGGGCGACCACTCGGTGTGCCTGGCCGCACTGCGGGCGCTCGTGAGCGGCCGGAGCTGAGGCGGGAGCAGAACGAGCGGCGCCGCTCGTCCTGCCTCCGCCCCCGTTGGTTCCCCTGGCGGTGAGTCAGCTGGCGCGCGCGTCGGTGCCAGCCCGGCAGGAAAGACGGGCGCCCGGTCGCCTGGGGAAGCGGGGCGGATACGGTAAAATAGAGGTATGAAAGATGCTGCTGCCGGCGCTGCAACCGGCTCGATCGA
>JBHOQZ010000035.1:0-4528 GCA_042408635.1 Chloroflexota bacterium | reverse complement strand
GCTCTCGCGGCGGCGGCTCCAGAGCGCCACCACCTGCGCCGAGGGCAGGCGGGCGAGGTTGGGCAGGTGCATGCGCCGCGCGATCATGCCGATGCCTGCCACACCGATGCGGACCGGGTCAGCCACCCGCTTCACCTCCCGAGCGAGCTCAGAACTTCAATGCGCCTTCGAGCAGCCCCTTGGTGAACCAGCGCTGGAGCGTGACGTAGACGAGGAGCGCCGGCACGAACATCACGAGCGCAGCCGCCGCGGCCACGTTGAAGGTGTACTTGCCCGTCGCCGGGCTAGGCTCGAAGAACCGGATGCCGACGGACATCGGCATCGCGCTGGTGGTGCTCGTGAAGGTGAAGGCGAAGAGGTACTCGCCCCAGATCGGCACGAAGGCGAAGATCGCCACCACGATCGCGCCGCTCGCGCCCAGCGGCAGCATGATGTGCCAGAAGGTCGCCCAGAACGAGGCGCCGTCGATACGGGCCGCGTCCTCCAGGTCGCGCGGGATCTGCAGGTAGATCCCGCGCATGATGAAGACGCTCACAGGCAGATACCAGCCGGTGTACGGCAGGATCAGCCCCGGCCAGGTGTCGAGCAGGTTCAGGGTGTTAAGCAGCACGTAGAGCGAGGGGACCGCGATCATCGACGGCAGGAACATGGTGGCGACCACCAGCCAGAACACCCACTCCCGACCGGGGAACCGGATGCGGGCGAAGGCGTAGCCGGCGAGGCAGGCGATGACGGTGATCGCCGCGACCGAGGCCATTGTGATGGCGAAGCTGTTGCGGTAGTAGCTGATCATCTGCGGCGCCATCGCGGGCATGGCGCCGAAGTGCTCGAGCGTCAGGCGGCTGGGCAGGAGCGGCATGGGCACCACGTAGGTCTCGGTGACCGGCCGCAGCGCGATCGAGACGAGCCAGAGGAACGGTGCCAGGCTCAGCCCCACCGCTGCCAGCAGCGCGGCGTGCTTCAGCCATGGGCCCGGCCGGAGCCGCCGGTGCCGGGGCGTGGAGCGGGCCGGGCCGCGTCCCGCCGAGGCCGTTGACAGCGCCGTCATCGTTTACCCCACCTCCCGGCGCATCAGGCGCCAGCCGAGATAGGCGAGCGCCACCGACAGCAGCGCGAGCATGAGGTACCAGGCGCTGGCGTAGCCGATGTTCCAGGTCGTGTCGCGGAATGCGATGTAGTACGCCTGTAACCCGTAGGTCGTCGTCGCGCGGATCGGGCCGCCGTCGGTCATGATGAGCGGCGGCACGAGCACGCCGAGCGATTGCAGGCGCAGGACCATTACGATCAACACCATCGGCTTGAGCAGGGGCAGGGTGATGTAGCGCACCACCTGCCAGGCGGTGGCGCCATCGACGGTGGCGGCCTCGCCCAGCTCGCGCGGGATGTTGTTCAAGCCGACCAGGAAGAGCATCATCGTGATCCCCATGAGGTGCCAGACCTGGACCATGGCGACGGCCGGCAAGGCGAGATCGGGATCGGTCAGCCAGCGCAGGCCGGGCAGACCGAGCGCGGCGAGGAGCTGGTTGAACAGGCCCCAGGTCGGGTCGTACATCCACTTCCAGATGTGGAAGATCACACCCTCCGGCAGCACGACCGGCAGATAGAGGAGGACCCGGTAGGTCGTGCTGAGTCGTGGTCGCGCCACGCGGTCGAGGAGGATCGCGACCACAAGCGCCAGGAGGGTGCTCACCGGCACGTAGATCAGCGTGTACTGGAGCGTCGTGGCGAAGGTCGTCAGCACGCGCTCGTCGGTCAGCCAACGCTGGAAGTTCGCCAGGCCGGCGAAGCGGGGCGGCTCGCCCGTCAGAAACTGGTAGCGCGCAAACGCGTACTGGACCGCCGTGGCGAGCGGCACCAGGACGAACCCCCCGAAGACAAGCAGCAGGGGGGCGATGAACAAGTAGCCGAGCGCCGCCTCGCCCACTGCCCACCGGCGGCCCTGGGCCTGGCGCGGCAGCCACTGGACCGCCGGCCGCGCCGACGGTCTGGCAGCCGGGGCCGCGCGCTCAGGCCTTGAACTCATTGAGCGCCGCCTTGATGCGCGAGGAGATGTTGCGCTGGGTGTCGCTCGTCGACTGGCCGCGCAGGATCATCTTCTCGACCTCTTCCTTGTAGATCGGCTGCTCGAAACTGAGCCAGTAAGGATTCATCGGGATCGGCTCACCGCTCGAGAGCTCCGCGAGGAGGGGCTGCGCCCAGCTCGGCAGCTTCGAGGCGTTGCGCTCAATGACCGACCGGTAGGGCACCACCTTCCAGTTCTCGAATGACTTCTCGACCGTGAAATCGGCGAGCAGCGCCTCGTTCATGAACTGCCCGGCCTCCTCCTTGTTCGAGGAGTATTTCGGGATGACCACGTCGGCGTTCCAGAAGAGGGTGCCGGCCTTGCGCCCCTTCGGGTTAGCCGTCATGACAATGTCGTCGGCCGGCTGGCCCGCCTGGATCGCGCGCAGCACCTGGGTCGGCCAGTAGGTTGCCATCGCCACCTGGCCGGCCTGGAACGCCTTCGAGCTGCCCAGATCCTCCTGTGAGCTGGCGGGCATATAAGGGTAGAGCTTCCTCACCAGTTCGAGGGCGTCCCCGAACGTCGAGTCGTCGCTGTTCCAGATCCCCTCGGCGGTGTACATCGAGTCGGTCATGGTCGTCCAGATCGGGAGGCAGAGCCGGTGCGACTGGTTCCAGTCGGCGCCGTAGGCAGACTTCTCCGGCAGCCGCGCCTTGAGCTGGTCGCAATAGGCGACGACCTCATCCCAGGTGCCAGGCGGAATGTCGGAGCCCATGGCCTCGCTGAGCATCGACCTGCGGTACATTAGCCCGACCACGTCGGCCCACCACGGCATCGAGTAGACCTTGCCGTCCGAGAAGGTGACCCCCTTCTTCACCGGCTCGTACATGTCGGCGAGGAGCGAGGTGGGCACGTAGGGCTCGATTGGTTCGATGGCGCCGATCCGGGCGAGCGGGGCCACCTCGATCCAGGTGGTCGGCCCGACGATCAGGTCGTAGCTCGATCGCCGCGACTGTGCCTCGGCCGAGAGCCGCTGGACGAAGGCGGCGGAGTCGCGCGTGATGTCGATGCCCATGGGGGCGATCTCGATCTGCACGCCAGGATGGCGGTCGGTGTACTTCTTCACGACGGTGTCGAACGGGATGCCCTGGGGTACGTAGGCGTAGAGGCCGATGGTGAGCTTGCCGGTCCGGCGCACCACCGCCGCGGCGCCGCCCTCGGCGGGCAGAGCACCCCCGTTCGCCCCCATCCGCCCGGCCGCGTGGGCAATCGTCGACGTGGGCAGCGCGGGCGCGAGGAGGCCACCCCCGGCGGCGGCCCCAACCAGGGCGAGGCGGCTGAGAAACCGGCGGCGCGTCAGGCCCGGCTCGCTGTGTCGCGGGGAATCTCCGAAGGCAACCACGGGCGAAAACCTCCTCGGGCGCGACCCCTACCGCAATTTGCACCGGTAGTGCGTATGATGGGAGTGTAGAGGCGGGCAGCGCCGGTGTCAATGGTGCGGGCCGGGCGGGTCTGCGCGGTCTCAAGTCAAGCCTGCCCCCGACCGTCCGGGGGTGAAGACACGGGCTGTGCATGCGAAGCCCCACCGGGGTGGGGACGATCGCGCGTGATCCCAATCCGGGCACCCGGCGGGTGGGGCTGCGTAGGCTGAGCGCGGAGCTTCGAATTCGGGGCGGACAGCCCCGCGCGGCCGGGTGCCTGGCACGCCGACGTCCGGAGGTACCACCTATCGCACCTCTGGTGCAGTGTCCACGCCTCCGGTATACTCGATCCATGGCTTCCGTTCCAGCGCACGAACCGAACCCGCTCGCCCGGCGCAGCGCCCGGTCGCTCACCGTGGAGAAGGCGCTTCAGTTGCTCGCGGTGGTCGCCGAGCAGGACGAGCCCGTCCCCCTGCTTGCGCTCAGCCGCGCGGCGAACCTCGACAAGACGACGACGCACCGGCTGGCGACCTCCCTCGCCCGCTTCGGGCTGCTCCGGTTCGACGCGACTGCGCGCGCCTACTCGCTCGGATTGCGGCTGGTCGATCTCGGGCACCGGGCGATCGCCCAGTTGAGCCTGCCGCGCGAGGCCCGGCCCTACCTCGAGCGGCTCGGCGCTCTCAGCGGCGAGGCGGCGAACCTGGGCGTGTATGACGACGCGCAGGTCGTCTTCGTCGACCAAGTGCCCAGTCCCCAGCCGGTTGTCATCCGCGCGCGGGTGGGCAGCCGGGTCCCGGTCCACTGCACCGCCATGGGCAAGGTGCTGCTGGCGTTCGGGCCGCCCCAGTGGCTCGAGCGTGAGCTGGCCGGGCCGCCCGCGGCGCTCACGCCCAACACGATCACGGACCCCGACGAGTACCGTGAGCACCTAGCGCGGGTGCGGCGCCTCGGCTACGCCCTCGACGACGAGGAGCACCGGCTCGGCGTGCGCTGCGTGGCGGCGCCTGTCCGCGACTACTCGGGTCAGGCAGTTGCCGCCATCAGCATCACCGGGCCGGCGTTCCGGCTGTCGCGCGAGCGGATCGCCGAGCTGATCGCGCCGGTG
>JBHOQZ010000034.1:0-4965 GCA_042408635.1 Chloroflexota bacterium | reverse complement strand
GGCGTAGTAGACGCCGCCGTGGCACGGGCACATGAAGAGGTTGGCGTCGGGCAGCCAGTTGACCGGGCAGCCGAGGTGCGTGCAGTTGATCGCGAAGGCGGTGAAGCGGTTTTGGTCGACGCGGCGCACCCAGGCTGCGGTGGCGGCCACCTGGCCGGCCCAGGGCAGCGGCGAGGGATCCTCGAAGTTCACCTGCACCGTCTTGCCGATCGAGAAGCTGTCGACCGGGCCGAGGTCGCGCCAGCGCTGCCGGGCCGGGTTGAGGAGCGGGCTGAGCAGGTAGGCCAGGATCGGCACGCTCAGCACCAGCCCCGCCAGCGCGCTCAGCGCCAGGCTGAGGTTGCTCAGGAAACGCCGCCGGCTCAGCGTCTCGGGATCGTCGGCGACCGCCCCGTGCGGCGCGTGCCCGCCGGCCGAGACACCCACCGACGGGTGCGGCTGCCCGCTCTCAACGGTGTGCGTCATCGAGGTCTCCGATCCAGCCGTGAACCGCCAGCGCGATCAGCGCCAGCCCGGCCAGGCTGAACAGGTAGGTCGTGATGATGCCGAAGACGAGCAGCGTGATCCCGCCCGCGAGCGTGATCGGCCAGACCGTGGGCGCGGGGAGGTGAAACGCCGCCTCCGTCGCCACCGCTTCGGACGCGGCGTCGGCCCGGGTCTCCGCGCGATGCTCTGCCATGCCCCCACCTCGTCAGACTGTGACCGCCTCGCCCCGCTGGCGGCCCCGTTTCCTGTCCGGTCGTTCCCCCGCGGAACCCCGCCGCAGCGCGGCCGCGCCGGGTCACGCTCAGCCGAAGAGCGTCCAGAGATAGACGATCGAGAAGATGACGACCCAGAGGCCATCGACGAAGTGCCAGTAGATCGCGAATGCGCCGATGCCGGCGTGGTGACGGCCGCCCCGGAAGTAGCCGCGCCGCGTCAGCGCGGTCAGCACCAGCAGCGCCACCAGACCCGCAGTGACGTGGGCCCCGTGGAAGCCGGTCAGCGTGAAGAACGCCGAGGTGAACAGGTTGCGGCCGATGGTGATCTGCTCGGCGTAGAGCCGCACGTACTCGATGATCTGGCCGGCCATGAAGATCGCGCCGAGCGCGAAGGTGAGGACCAGCCAGAGCGCGCCGCCGCGCTGATCGTCGCGCGCGAGCTGCTGCTCCGCCAGGTAGAGCGTGCCGCTGCTGGCCATGAGCGCCAGGCTGAAGATCGCGGTCCAGGGGACGTCGACGACGTCCGGTCCCGGGCCGAGCTGGCTGCGCGTGCGGTAGGCGATGAACGTCACGATCAGCGCGCCGAACAGCACCAGGTCCGACATCACGAAGGTGAACATGCCCAGCGCCGGGTCCGACAGCCGCCCGAAGAAGCCGCGCCGCTCGGCAGCGTGCGCTGTTGCGTGACCCGCCTGGGCGGCCGCCTCGATCAGCGGCCCCGAGAGCACCGACCCCCCGCCACCCGCTGCGCGGCTACCCGGGCGGGTGGCCACCTCGGCGACGTTCGTGACGGGTGGCTGATCGAGTGTGCTCGCGCCGGCCGCCGCCAGCGTCTCAGGGCGCGTCCCGCCCGGCGACGCCGCTCCGGCCGCAGCCGTGTGGCCGCTCGCATCGCCACCACCCGGCGGCTGTCCGTGAGCCGCCGGCGCGGCGGCGCCGACCGCGAGGCGGGCGAGGTCGTAGAGCGGCCGGTGGCTGAGCACCGGCGGCACCTCGCGGAAGTTGTCGACCGGCGGGGGCGAGGAGGTGGCCCATTCGAGGGTCCAGGCGCCCCAGGGGTTATCGCCGGCCGGGCGGCCGTGGCGCAGGCTGTGGAACACGTTCCAGATCATGATCGAGAAGCCCACCAGCAGCACGAGCGCGCCAACCGTTTCGAGCGAGTTGAGCAGCCCCCACCAGGGCCGGTCGGGGTAGGTGTAGACGCGCCTGGGCATCCCCATCACGCCGAGGATGTGCATCGGGAAGAAGGTCAGGTTGAGCCCGAGCACCGTCAGCCAGAAGTGCCAGCGGCCGAGCCGGTGGTCGAGCATGCGCCCGGTCATCTTCGGGAACCAGAAATAGGTGGCGCCGAGCGTCGCCAGCACCGTGCCGCCGAACAGCACGTAGTGGAAGTGGGCGACGACGTAGTAGCTGTCGGTGAGCTGCCAGTCGAGCGGCACCATGGCGAACTGGATGCCGGTGACGCCGCCGATGACGAACATCGCGATGAAGGCGATCGCGAACAGCATCGGCAGCTCGAAGCGGATCCGGCCGCCGTACATCGTCGCCAGCCAGTTGAACACCTTGATGCCGGTCGGGATGCCCACGATCATGCTGGCGATGCCGAAGAAGGCGTCGGTCGCTCCGCCCAGCCCGACCGCGAACATGTGGTGCGCCCAGACGAGGGTGCTGACGAACGCGATCGCCACCCCAGCCGCCACCAGCACCGCGTAGCCGAAGATCGGCTTGCGCGAGAACACGGGCACGATCTCTGAGATGAAGCCGAACGCCGGCAGGATCAGGATGTAGACCTCGGGGTGGCCGAAGAACCAGAAGAGGTGCTGCCAGAGGACGGGATCGCCGTTGCGGGCCGCGACGAAGAAGAGCGCGCCGAGCTGGCGGTCGATGAAGAGCATCGCCTGCGCCGCCGTGAGCGCCGGGATGGCGGTCAGGATAAGGAACGAGGTCGGCACCATCATCCAGGTGAAGACCGGGATCTCGGCCGGCCCCATGCCCGGTGCGCGCAGCCGCACGATCGTCACCAGCAGGTTGACCGCGGTCAGGATCGAGCCGACGCCGCTGATCAGGAGCGAGATGATCCAGTAGTCCACCGCCGGGCTCATCGAGAAGGGCCGCTCGGTCAGCGGCGCGTAGCTGAACCAGCCGGCGTCGGGTGGGGTGCCGACGAAGAAGCTGAAGTAGAGCACCAGCCCGCCGAAGAACGTCAGCCAGAAGCTGAGCGCGTTGAGGCGCGGGAACGCCATGTCGCGCGCGCCGATCATCAGCGGCACCAGGTAGTTGGCGAAGCCCAGCAGCATCGGCATGCCGACGAAGAAGACCATCGTCGTGCCATGAACGGTGAAGAGCGCGTTGTAGGCGCCCGGGCTGAGCACCTCGGCGCGCGGCAGGGCGAGCTGGAGCCGCATCACCAGCGCCTCCAGCCCGCTCAGCCCGAAGAACAGGAGCGCCGTCATCAGGTAGAGCAGGCCGATCCGCTTGTGGTCGACCGTGGTCAGCCAGCCGTAGAGCCCGGACCAGCGCGACGCCTCGGTCGCCGCGGCCGCGCCCGGCACCGGCCGCCCCCTCAGAACCCCGGTTGCCATCGCGCTACTTCAACCCCCAGAGGTAGGCGGCGAGCGCCCGCGCGTCGTCGTCGCTGAAGTTGGGGAAGGCGGGCATCAGCACGCCCGGCTTGATCGAGGGCGCGTCGCGCACCCACTGCGCCAGGTTCGTCGGCGTGTTGTCGATCACGCCGGCGCCGAGCCAGGGCCGGCTGCCGACGTGGGTCAGGTCGGGGCCGACCGTCGCGTCGGTGGTCAGGCCCCCGGGTGGGGGCGGCAGGCCGCGAATCGCGTGGCAGTTCACGCACGAGTGTTGCAGGAAGAGCTGCTTGCCCCGGTCGACCGTGGCGCCGCCCGGGCTGGCGGCCGGCCCCTGCTGGCGCTGGACCCAGGTGTTGAAATCGGTCGGGGAGACCACGGTCGCCCGGATCCGCATCCAGGCGTGCTGCGCGCCGCAGAACTCGGTGCAGGCGCCGTCGTAGGCGCCGAGGCGGTCGACGGTGAAGCGCATGGTGGTCACCCGCGTCGGGATGGCGTCGAGCTTGCGGCCGAAGTTCGGCACCCAGAAGCTGTGGATCACGTCGGCGCCGGTCAGCTCGAGCTGGAGCGGCGTGCCGGCGGGCACCACCAGGTCGTTGGCGGTTGTCACACCCAGGTCGGGGTACTGGTACTCCCACCACCACTGGTGCCCGATGACGCGCACGCGCAGCGTATTCGCCTCGGTCGCGTCGACGGTCTGCATCGTGAAGATCATCAGCACCGCCAGGATCGCCACCAGCAGGGCGGGCGTGGCGGTCCAGGCGATCTCGAGCGTGCGGTTGCCCTCGACCTGCTCCGGCTCGGTCTCGTGGCCGGGGCGCGCCCGGTAGCGCACGAGCGCGTAGGCGAGCAGCGCCACCACCAGCAGCACCACCAGCAGCGAGAGCAGGCTGAGGAGCGCGAAGAGGTCGTTGATCGAGCCGCCCTGCCGGGTCACCGGCTCGATACCGTCCAGCGTCCCGCAGCCAGCCGTACTCAGCAGCCCTGCGCCCGCCACCAGGAGCGCGAGCGGGCGACCCGGGCCGGGCACCTTCACGGGCGCACCTCCTCCGGCCCAACCGGCGCGCGCGGCAGCGGCCGGGTGTCACCAGGCGACCACCTCATGGGCGGACCTCCTCGGCGTAGAGCGCTCCGCCGGATCGAGCGGTGGCGCCCGCCGGCGTGCCGGTGCCCGGCGGCACGATCGATCGGTGCTGCGTCGGGTGGGGGCGCGGCCGCGCGGCGCGCGTCAGCCATGCCGTGACGAGCGCGACGGCGGCGAGCACGTAGACCAGCCCCGCCGGCACCCACATGATGAGCCCCGCGAGGTGCTGATCCTCGAGCGCCGTCAACCCCCAGGCTGCGGCGCGCGTGCCGTAGGTCGGGTACCAGGGCGCCGTGGCGAACGTCATCAGCATCGCGAGCAGCCCGCTCTGGCTGAGCGTGATGAACAGCGCCGCCACCGCAGTTCCGCACGACGGGCCGGTGCCGGCCGCCGCCCGAGCTCCGGCGCCGTGGATCACCAGTCGCCAGAGCAGGACGGCGGTGGCGAGGAAGCTGACGTGCTCGAGCAGGTGCACGGCCTCCGACTCGACCGCCGCCAGGTAGAGCGCGGGCAGGTGCCAGGCCCAGAGCGCCGCCGCGTGCAGGCCGACCACCACCGCCGGCGCGCAGAGCAGGGCGAGCAGGCGGCGCGTGGGCGCGGG
>JBHOQZ010000032.1:0-4301 GCA_042408635.1 Chloroflexota bacterium | reverse complement strand
TGGCTCCACGGTGGCCTCCAGGCCGAATTGGCAGCCCTCATCAACCGCTACGCCCGCCCGCGGCGATTGGCTCGGGCGTTCTCGGAGCTGCGCACGCGGGTTGGGCAGGATTCGTTGTTACCCGACATCGTGGTCTATCGCTGGCACCGGATCGGGCGAACACCCTCGGGCCGGCTGCTCAACCGCTCGGCCGCCGAGCCGCCCGACCTCGCCATCGAGATCCGCTCGGCCGAGCAGACGGTCGAGGAGCTGGTCGAGAAATGCCGGCGGTACCTGCGCAGCGGCACCGAGATCGCGCTGGTCGTGGTGCCGGAAACGGAGACGGTGCGCCGGCTGGGGTACGACGGGACCGACCGGACGCTGGCGGGTGAGGCGGATATCGACGTGGAGGCGGTGCTGCCGGGCTTCCAGCTGACGGCCGCCGAGCTCTTCGGCCTCGGCGTCGACGAGTAGCCGCCTCTCCGCGGTCGCCTCTCCCAGGGCGGGGCAACCCCACTCGGACTCGATGCGCGCCAGCTCGGCGCAGTCACCCCGCCCTGACTGCCTCCTCCCGGAGCCTGGGCCGCGAAGCGGGTGGCGTCTCGCGCCCGTCTATCGTGGGGGAAGCCGCGGGCGCGGCGGGCCCCCGGCGCTCGCAGGAGCTCCGGTCGCGGCCGGGTGGCGGTGGATCAGGCGAGGTCCGCGACGTCGTCGGAGAACGGTTGCGCGACCTCCTCGGCGGGCAGGAGCTCCACGGGAGCGGCGGTGAGCGCCGCCGCGTCATCAGCGAGGGCGAGTGGGAGCGGGCGCGGCCGAGGGCGGAATTGCTGCTCGTAGAGCCGCGTGTAGAGGCCGCCAACCGCCAGCAGCTCGGCGTGGGTGCCGCGCTCGACGATGCGGCCACCGTCCACCACCAGGATGAGGTCGGCGGCGCGGATCGTCGAGAGGCGGTGGGCGATCACCAGGCTGGTGCGGCCGCGCATCAGCTCATCCAGCGCCTGCTGGATGAGCGCCTCGGAGGTCGAGTCGAGCGATGAGGTCGCCTCATCCAGGATCAGGATGCGCGGGTTCTTCAGGATCACGCGGGCAATCGCCAGGCGCTGCTTCTCTCCGCCTGAGAGCCGGTAGCCGCGCTCGCCCACCTTTGTGCGATACCCCTCAGGCAGCGAGGCGATCAGGTCGTGGATGTGGGCGGCGCGGCAGGCGGCCTCGAGCTCGGCGTCGGTCGCGTCCGGCCGGGCGTAGCGCAGGTTCTCGGCGACGCTGGCGTGGAAGAGGTAGGTTTCCTGCGTCACCACCCCGATTTGTGCCGCCAGCGAGGCGCGCGTGACGTCGCGCACGTCGTGGCCGTCGATCAGGACACGCCCCTCGGTCACGTCGTAGAGGCGCGGCACCAGGTAGGTGATCGTCGTCTTGCCCGCGCCCGAGGGGCCGACCAGCGCCACGATCTGCCCCGGCTGCGCCTCGAAGGTGATGTCGTGCAGCGCCGGTCGGCCGGGGATGTAGCTGAAGCCGACGTGGTCGAAAGTGATCCGGCCCTCGATCGGTGGAAGTGGCCGCGCGCCGGGCCGGTCCGCGATCTCGGGGCGCAGGTCGAGATACTGGAAGATGCGCTCGAACAGCGCGAGCGAGGCGATCGCCTCGACGTTCCAGTTGACCAGCGCATTCAGCGGCTGGTAGAGCCGCCCCAGGAAGGCGACGAAGGCGACGATCGTGCCGACGCTGAGCGCGCCCTCGATGGCGAGGTAACCACCGTACCAGTAGACGAGTGCCGGGCCGATCGCGCCGAACAGCCCCAGCACCATGAAGAACCAGCGGCCGACCATGTTCGCGCGCATCTGCAGGGCCATCAACTCCCCGCTGCGTTGGCGGAAGCGGCGCCGCTCGTCGTCCTCGCGCGCGAACGTCTTCACCAGCAGCACGCCGCTCACGGAGAGCGTCTCCTGCATCAGCGCGTTGAGGTCGGCCAGCTTCGCCTGTGTGGCGCGCTGGAGATCGCGCCGGATTTGCCCGACCCGGCGCGTGGGTAGCACGAACAGCGGCAGGATCGCCACCGCCAGCAGCGAGAGGCGCCAGTCGAGCGCGAAGATGAGCACGAGCGTCGTCAAGATCGTCAGCGTGTTGGTGAGGAGCTGCACGACGGTGTTGGTGACGACGTTCTGGATGCCCGAGATGTCGTTGGTGAGGCGCGACATGATCTCGCCGGTGCGCGTGGCCGTGAAGAAGCGTAGCGGCATCGCGATCAGCCGCTCGTAGCTCTCGTTGCGCAGGTCGAGCATCACGCGCTGGCCGACGAGCGTGTTCAAGTAGGTCTGCGCCACTTGCAACAGCCCGGCCGCGGCGGGCGCCAGGATCATGCCGAGGCTGAGGAGCGCGAGCTGCGCGTGGTCGCCGCGGGGGATCGCCTCGTCGATCAGCGCCCGCACGAGCAGCGGTGGCAGCAGCCCGACCAGCGCGCCGACCAGGATGCAGACGAGCACCCCGAGCGAGGGCAGCCAGTAGGGCCGGAAGTAGGCCCCGATCCGCGCGAGCGTCGCTCGGTCGAGCCGCAGATCAGGGGACGGCTCGTCCGGCCCGATGAGCTGCCGGCGCCTCCCACCCCCAACTGAGTGCAGCATACTAGTGTGTCCTTGCTAGCCTGGCCGCTGACTACACCCGTACCCTCAGGTGGCACCGCAGCTCATGGGCGGCCCAGTCACCCGGGCGGGGCCCGTCTACCACCCCTGCACGTGGCACGAGTTCGGGTGCTCCAACGCCCGGCGGTCCCGTCACCTGGACCCGGTGCCCACCCGATCGGCCGTTTCCTGCCGGGGTGTGGGACCCGGCTGACTACTCCCAGCTTACGATCCAGACGCAGGCGCCGGCCAGGACGATGGTGGCGGCGATCATGGCGGCGAGCTGGCTCGGCAGCAGATTGGCGTCGCCGGTCGAGACGAGGAGGATCGCCACCATCGCGATCGACATGAGTATCCAGGCGACGATTAGCGGATGGCGCTTGACGAGCTCGGTCAGTCCGGTCATTCGTTGGTGTCCCTCGATCTAGCGGGCGGCCGCCTCGACCGGCTGCGGCGCGGTCGCGGCCTCGGGCGCCTCGGACGGCGCGGGCTCTGGCGTCCCCGCGGCCCGCGCCCGTTCCATTTCGAGCACGCGCTCGAGCGCCACGATCGCGACCTCGAGTTGGGCGGCGTCCGGCTCGCGCGTGGTCAGCCGCTGGAGGGCGAGGCTCGGCGCCATCAGCGCCCGCACGACCGGGTTACCGATGTGGTTGGCTGCAAAGCGGATCAGCTCGTAGGCCACCGCCGCGATGAACGGCACCAGCACGATCCGCGAGGCGATCCGCACCGGCAGCTCCGGCCGCCCCAGCAGCGAGAACACCGCTACCGAGAGCAGCATCACGATCAGCAGGAACCCCGTGCCGCAGCGCGGGTGCTCGAGCGGGAAGCGGGCGGCATTCTCGGGCGTGAGCGGCACGCCCGCCTCGTGGGCGTGGACGACTTTGTGCTCGGCGCCGTGGTAGGCGAACACCCGCCGGATCTCCGGGATGCGCCCGACCGCGACGATGTAGCCGACCAGGATCCCGAGCCGGATCACGCCCTCGATGGCGTTGCTAAGCAAATCGGAGTGGACAAGGCTGTCGGCGAGGCTGGTGAGGCCCAGCGGCAGCAGGAAGAACAACCCGATGCCGAAGGCGAGCGAGACGAGGAGCGTGCCGCCGATGTGGCCGGGACTGAGCTCCTGCTTTTCCTCGGCGAGCTGCACGTTGGCCGACCAGAACAGGCAGCGCATGCCCAGCGACAGCATCTCCCAGAGGAGCGCAAAGCCCCGCACGAACGGCAGCCGCGCCCAGCGGCTTGTCAGGAAGCGCGAGCGCAGCGGCTCGGCCAGCACGCGGATGGCGCCGGAGGGCTCGCGGACCGCGACCGCGTAGTCGGCCCGGCCGCGCATCATCACGCCCTCCATCACCGCCTGACCGCCGTAGAACGTCTTGCCCATCGTGCGCGCGCCGCCTCCCGACCGTCTAGCCTGCCGCTCGGGTCGCCCCTCCGCCGCGGGGGGGCGTCCCGAGCGCTCCGCTTCATTCTAGCCGCGCCGTCCCGGCCGCGCCAGCGCTGAGCGGCGGCCCTCCAGGCGCGTAGCCTGTCGCGCGCTTTCGATCCGGTCGCGTACCATGCGTGCCACACGCGCGTTCCTGGAACGACATTCAACTCACGTCCCGAGGAGGCCCATGCTCACGTCCCGCACCCTGGCGCGCCGGCGCCTGGTACTGGCGGGCGCGGCGCTGCTCGCGCTTGCCCAGCCGCTCGCGCTTCCCCGGCTGCTCC
>JBHOQZ010000031.1:0-1885 GCA_042408635.1 Chloroflexota bacterium | reverse complement strand
GCACCCCATCACCCCCAGCATTGGGGGTTGGGGTGCCCCGTCCTCACCCCCCAGAATTGCGGGGCCGGGGGAACCTCGGGGCCCGACCCGCCAGTGCCCCGCGCGGCGACAGGAGCCAGACGACTGCGAACACCAAGGTTGCGGTGACCACGATCGTGCCGCCGGGCGCGACCTGGAAGAGGTCGGCCGCGTAGAGGCCGACGATGCCGGAAGCGGCGGCGATCAGCGCGCCCAGCGCCATCATCGCCGGCAGCCGGTTCGCTAGCAGCCGCGCCGTGGCGGCCGGCGTCACCAGCATCGCCACGACCAGGATGACGCCGACCGCGCGTACCGCCACCACCGCCGTCAACGCGATCAGGAGCAGCAGCAGGAGGTCGAGCCGGCCGAGCGGCAGCCCCAGCGCCCGCGCCACCGTCGGATCGAAGCTGGCGAGCAAGAGCTCCTTGTAGCACAGGGCGAGTACCGCCAGCGCGAGCAGCGTCACCCCACCGGTGAGGAGCAGATCCTCCCGGCCCACTGCCAGGATGTTGCCGACCAGGAGCTGGCCGAGGCTTGTCGAGCGCGTGCGGGCCAGGCCGACCATGATCACGCCGAGGGCGAAGAGCGTGATGAACGCGATTGCGATCGCGCTGTCGTGGGCGACGTGGCGCCGGCGCGTGAGCGCCCCCACCACCAGCGCGGTGAGGAGCGCCGCCGCCGCGCCCCCCAGCAGCGGGTTGATCCCGAGCGCGAGCGCCGCGACCAGGCCGGGGAAGACGGTGTGCGAGAGGGCGTGGGCGAAGAAGGTGAGTCCCCGTAGGAACACGAAGGCGCCGACCGTGCCGGCGGCGATCCCCAGCAGCACCACCTGCGCCAGCCCATTGCGCATGAACTCGTACTGGAGCGGCTCGACGATCCGCTGCAGCAGCGCCTCCATGCGGCTTAGATGCCCCCTTCGTGAGCCGGCGCCGCCGGCGAGGCGCGCCGCGCGACCAGCCGCGTGAGCACGCCATCGCGCGGCGAGAACAGGAGCGCGAGCAGGAAGCAGCCAGCGGCGGTCACGACGATCGTCGCGCCGGAGGCTAGCCCGAGGTGGTAGCTGAGGTAGAGGCCAACGACGCCCGAGCCGGCGCCGATCACCGCCCCGATGAGGAGCAGTGCCGGCACGCGCCGGGCGAGCAGCCGGGCCGCCGCCGCGGGTGTCACGAGCAGGCCGACCACGAGCGTGTTGCCGACCGCGCCGACCGCGACGACGACGGTGAGCGCGATGAGCGCGAGCAGCGCGTAGTCGAGCCGGCCGACCGGCAGGCCGAGCCCGGCCGCCAGCGCCGGGTCGAACGAGGTCAGCAGGAGCTCCTTGGAGAGCAGCCCCAGCGCGCCGACCACCCCCACGCCCACGCCGAGCGTCAGGACGAGGTCGGTCGCGGTCACGCCGAGGATGTTGCCGAACAGGAGCTCGCTCAGGCTCTGGCCGTAGTTGCGCGTGCCCGAGACGAGCACGACGCCGAGCGCGAAGACGCCGACGAACGTCACGCCGACCGCCGCGTCCTCGCGCAGTCCCCGCTGCCGGGCCAGCCGCGCCACCACCGCCACCGCCAGCAGCGCCGCGACAAGCCCGCCGAGCACCAGGTCACCCCGGAGGAGGTAGGCCATCACCACGCCGGGGAAGATGAAGTGCGGGATCGCGTCGGCCAGGAAGGCGAGCCGGCGCAGAACGACGAAGCCGCCGACGCCGCCGCAGAGACCGCCCATCAGCACCGCCTCGGCCAGTGCCAGCCGCATGAACTCGAACTGGAGCGGGTCGCTCAGCACGCGCGCCGCCTCCACGGCGCTACCGCTCCCGCTCCGCGCCCCGCTCTAGGGGCGGCGCCGCCCCGCCGCGCACCGCCCAGCCCCGCCCCGCGTC
>JBHOQZ010000029.1:0-12744 GCA_042408635.1 Chloroflexota bacterium | reverse complement strand
CCACCCCCAGGTCGTCCAGAAGTGTTCGCACCTCGTCGATCGGGCTGCGGATGTGCGCTCCGTCGCAGGGGAAGAAGCGGTCGCTGCCGAACTGGATCATGGCCGGGCCGAGCACCGCCAGCGCCTTGCCCAGCACCTCGTGGCGATACACCGGCGGCGGGCCGAACGAGATGTCGAAGCGGAACTGGCCGGTGTCGGGGTCGACGCCGTTGATGCGATCGATCACCCCCACCGCGCACGCCTCGTCGCACCAGGGCCAGCCCAGGTGCGCCAGCGTCACCCGCAGGCCGGGATGGTCGCGCACCGCCTCGTAGAACGTCGGCCGGCAGAAGCGGCCCGAGCGCCCGTCGATGAAGATGCCGCTGTGGAACAGCACGGGCAGCCCGAGCGCCTCGGCCCGCGCGTAGACGCGGTGGGCGCAGTCGTCGTAGGGATACCAGCCGGTGGGCACCAGCTTCAGCCCGCGCAGCCGGTGCTGCTCGACCGCCGCTGCCAGGTCGTCGGCCGCCTCGGGGTGGAGCGGGTTGACGACCGGGAAGCCGATCAGCCGGTCCTCGTGGCCGCGTACCAGCCGCCCGAGGTGCGCGTTGCCGCGCCGCAGCGAATCGCGGTCGTGCAGCGTGTAGGGATCGGTCAGGAAGGGCGCGAGCAGCACCGCCACCTCGATGCCAGCCGCGTCGAGCGCGCGCAGCACCTCGGCCGTCGACTCGCGCCCCGACAGGTGCAGGTGCGCATCGATGATCCGCATAGGCGGGGTCAGCCTCTCCTCATCGTGATGCCGGACTGCTGCCCGGCTTCAAATCCCCCGCAACCTGAACGCCACGCAAGATCGGTGCCGTGTCTCAGCGCCGTGCCGCGATGACCTGCCGGAAGAAGGCGATCAGCCGGTCGGCGTGGTGGTCGAAGGTGAAGGTGTGGCGTTGCCGCCAGACGCTCGCCCGCAGCCGGTCGAGGCGCTCCCGGTCGCGCAGTTGCGCCGCCAGGTCCGCCATGTCGGTGAAGAAGAGGCCCAGGTCCAGCTCGCGCGCCAGCGTCTGCGTCGCCGCGATCGAGCCGGTGTTGTCGCCCTGGAGCATGGGCAGCCCGGCCAGCACGAGCGTGGCGATCCGCGCCGGATAGTTCGGGTCGTCCCCGTCGGCGCCGCGCAGGTCGCCGCCGTTGCGGCTCTTGAAGAAGTGGAGCCAGCCCGCGTCGTACTGCGAGAACTCCTCGACCCAGCGCTCCTGATCGACGTGGGGGTGCAGGTGCAGGTAATCGCCGGCCAGCGCCCGCGCCTTCTCGATCCAGGTGCGCCACTGGCCGTGCGTGAAGTCACCGTAGAATTTGGAGGTGGACGCGGTGCGCCGCCAGCTCCCCGACCGTCCCGGGGTGGAGCCCGATCGGGCGCCCCGGCACCACGGTGTGGATCTCCCCGTCGCGGTCGGAGAGGCGGGGCGACTGCGCCGCGCCGAACCAATCCTGCTTGGGCAGGTCACCGTCGAGCACGAGCGTCGTCGCGTCCGCGCGGCCTGCGCCAGGTGCCGCGCCGGGCACCACCGTGCGGAACCAGTCGCGCATCTCCGGGCTGCTGTAGATCTGGCCGTCGGAGCGCGTGTAGAGCTCCACCAGCTCGCGCCAGGTGCCCTTCTCCAGACAGATGAACGGTCCTTCCTTGAAGTGCCAGACGAACGGCACACCGGGGTTGTCGCGGAGCACCGCGTGCGCGAACGGCACCACCTGCCAGTTGAGGAGGGCATAGATGACGTCGGGCTTGATCTCGCGGATCGCGGCGCGCCAGTCATCGCGCGGCAGATCCTGGCAGTGGCCGAACGGGAGCGGCCCGACCGTGTTGTACCAGCAGGGGGCGGGCATCCAGAGGCCATAGAGGCGGTGGCCGCGCTCCTCGAGCGCCAGCACGCGGTCGGCGTTGTAGGCGAGCTCACCCACGAGCAGGATCCTCAGGCCATCGGGCGCGGGCGGCGTATCGGGGCGCTCTCGGAAGCGCCGGTAGCGCTCCACCTCGTCGATCCGGTTGCCCACCGACGTGTGGAAGCGTAGCGGGTGCGTCACGCCGTAGACCTGGCGGTAGAGGTTGATGCCGCCGACCGGCTCCTGAATGATCTTGTGGCGCTGGTGGGGGTGGTCGACCCACTCGCAGGTGATCTGGCCGGTGCCGACGAAGGCGCCCTGCCCGCGCAGGGCGGCCCACCCCAGCTGCTCAAGGTCGTCGGTCACGTACTCCGCGCGCTCGACCCAGCGCAGCGGCACGGCCCGGTGCATCGTCTGGACGAGCTGGAGCGGGAAGCCCTCGATCTGGCCCTCGGCGTAGCGGTTGTAGTGGTGGCGCACGCCCGAGTAGGCGAGCACGGCGTCCGGCCGCGCCGCCAGCGCTGCCGCCAGCGCGGCGAGGTGGTCGCGGTAGGACACGTCGTCGGCGGGCAGATAGGCGATGAGCGGCGCGCGCGCCAGCGCCAGTGCCGCGTTGAGCGCCGCGCCCAGCCCCCGGTTGCGCCCGAACCGCTGGTAGCGCACGCGTCGATCCTCCAGGTAGGGCAGGATCGCGGCGTGCGTGCCGTCGGTCGAGCCGTCGTCGATCAGCACGAGCTCCCAGTCGGTCAGCGATTGCGCCTGGAGGCTGTCGAGCGCGCGCCGGATGAAGGCAGCGGCGTTGAAGGCGGGCATCAGAACCCGAGACGCGCGGCGCGCCCGGTCCCGGCGTCGATGGGTCGATCAATGGCTCAGCGGACACGGTTGCTGCTCCTCCACCGGCGCCGGGGCGCTCGACCGTTCCCCCGGGCGGCGGAGCGCCGGCGGCCGGTGTGCCGGTGATGGCATAGCGTTTGCTTCTGCGCTGCGTGCGAAAGGAGCGACAGATGAGCATCGTGGAGCTGCCCGCGTCTCTCGAGTGTCCCCCCGACCCGGTGGCCTCTGCCCGCGCCGCCGGGCTGCGCTACGTGAGCAACGCGGCGCCGGGCATCCGGCGCGAGCCGACGAAGGACGGCTTCCGCTACCTCGACCCGAAGGGCGCGGTGATCACCGACGAGGTGACGCTCGCCCGGATCAAGGCGCTGGCGATCCCGCCGGCCTGGACCGCTGTCTGGATCTGCCCGTCGCCCAACGGCCACATCCAGGCGACCGGACGCGACGCCAGGGGGCGCAAGCAGTACCACTACCGCCCGCGCTGGCGCGCGGTGCGCGACGAGACGAAGTACGACAAGCTGATCCTATTCGGGGAGGCCCTCCCGCGGATCCGCGCCGCCGTCGACGCCGACCTGAAGCTGCGCGGCCTGCCCCGGCGCAAGGTGCTCGCCACCGTCGTCCACCTCCTCGACACGACCTCGATCCGGGAGGGCAAGGAGGAGTACGCCCGCCAGAACGAGTCATACGGCCTAACGACGCTGCGCGACGACCACGTCGAGATCGCGGGCGCCCGGGTGCGCTTCCACTTCCGCGGTAAGAGCGGCAAGGAGCACGAGGTGGACCTGCGCGACCGGCGGATCGCCACCATCGTCCGCCGCTGCCGCGACATGCCCGGCCAGGAGCTGTTCCAGTACGTCGACGACGACGGCACCCGGCAGACGGTCGACTCGGGCGACGTCAACGACTTCCTGCGCGAGATCGGCGGCCAGGACTTCACCGCCACGGACTTCCGCACCTGGAACGGCACGGTGCTCGCCTCGGTCGCCCTCGACCGCTTCGAGTCGTTCTCCTCGGAGACCGCGGCGAAGAGGAACGTTGTCCAGGCGGTGCAGGAGGTCGCCGAGCGCCCCGGCAACACCCCGGCGGTCTGCCGAAACTGCTACATCCACCCCGCCGTGCTCGACGCCTACCTCGACGGCTCGCTCCGCGATCTGCTGCAGGGGACGGGTGATGCCCCCGCGCGCCACCCAGCGGATAGCCGGCTCGCCCCCGATGCTGGGGGCGAGGCGATGGGCGGCTCTGGCCAGCGTGCGGCGCGCCTCCTGACAGACGAGGCCGGGGGCGAGCCGGCGATGGAGTGGTTGCGGCCGGAGGAGCGGGCGTTGCTCGGGCGCCACCGTGTCGACGGCGCGCCGCACCGCCTCGGCGTCGGCCACGTCGCAGCGCAGCGCCAGGCTCGGCACATCGAGCGCCTCGAGGTCGCGCACGACGCGCTGCGCCGCCGCCTCGCCCAGAGGCCGCTACCGACGCCCGTGACGAGCGCCACCTTGCCCTTGATCGTGGTCGGCAGCCCCAGGTGGTAGGTGCCGCTGGGCAGGATGCCGCAGCCGCCGTACCCGCGCACCAGGAGGAACTGCACGACAACCTCCTCGCCCGCGTGCTCGCGCGGCAGCCGCTCCCACCACGAGAAACCCCCGACGCTCAGCAGCTTGGCGCGGTTGAACGGGATGTTGGCGCCACCGACCCAGGCGACCTTGTAGCGCACGGCCTGGTCGGCGCCCGGCGGCGCGCCAGCGGGACCGCGCGGCACGAGCCGCTGCTCGAGGTGGAGTGGGTTGGCCGCGTTGTTCACCTTGTGCCGGTCCCAGGGCAGCGTCTCGGGCGTGAACGGCTCGGGCCGCACTGGCCCCCTCCCAGAGCTCGATCCCCTGCTGATGGGGGCGCACGTCGTCGAGGTAGTCGAGCCCGGTCGCGGCGCAGCCGACGAAGCCGCAGTCCTCCTCGCGCAACACCCGCAGCCTGCGCTCCACCACCGCCGGCGCGTGCGGGTCGTCGCGCCGGGTGAAGACGTCCACCAGGTAGCCGAGGCGGGCGAGGCTGCGACTGACCTCGTCCACATCTACGTTCTGGCCACCCGCGTCCTGGCCGCCGCGCAGCGCCAGCGGGGAGGCGTGCTCGCTCAGGAAGGCGATCCGCGCTGCCCTATCCATGCCGCTCACCCCGCCTCCCCCCAGGCTTGGGGGGCTGGGGGGGCCACCGGCCCGCCGAGCGCGATCGCCCGTTCGAAGGCGGCGTTCCAGTCGCGGGCGAACTGCTCCAGCCCGAAGCGCGCCTGCGCGAGCGCCCGCGCGTTCTCGCCCAGCCGCCGTGCCAGCGCCGGGTCGGCGATCAGCTCCCGCATGCGCTCGATCAGCGCCTCGGGGTCGTAGGAGAGGTAGCCGTGGACGCCGTCCTGGATGACGGTCGGTAGCTCCGTCGTCGCCAGCGCCACCACCGGCATGCCGAGCGCGAGCGCCTCGATCACCGCCAGCGGCAGGCTGGTGTAACGGATCGGGCTGAAGAGGAAGCGGTACTCCGCCACCCGCTGGTGCAGGTCGCGGTAGGGGATGTCGCCGAGCCCCCCTGACGCCTGCGTGCCCATCCCGGCGATGTCGAGTGGCACACGCTCCCTGGCGGCCAGGAAGATGTCGTAGCCCGCGATGCGGGGGCGCTTCGCGATCCCGTTGACGACGGTGATGCCGCGGTCGAGCCGGCCGGTGTAGCGCGCCGACGGCTCGATGGCGACGTTGTGCTCGACCACCACCGTCGGCGTGCGGCTGTTGTCCCACATCAGCCGGTTGAAATGCGTGACGTGGACGAGCAGCACGCCGGGGTCATCCACCGGGTGGCGCGTGTCGACCGGGTGGGGCCGGGGGGTGTTGTGCTCGAGGTAGATCGTGGGCAGCCGGCGCTGCCGCTCGCTCAGGATCTCGGCCGCGTCCTCCCATGCCAGTCAGGCGGCACTTCCCCCGCCGCCTGGCAACCGCACAAAAGGGCCGCGCCAAAATGCCCGGACCAGGCTGGCGTCGAATGGACGCGGTGCCGGGCGCGGACAGGTTCTCCCTGTCTGCACCCGGCGCCGCGGCGCAGGAGCGGCCGCTTGCCCGCCGGCGGAGCGACGCTCAGGCGAGCGCAGCCTCGATCAGCGCGACCGGTGTCTCCCTCGGCACGACGCCCCGCAGCGTCTCGGAGGGCGTGCAGTCGCGCCGGAGGACGACGAACAAGGGGCGGCCGCGCACGCGGTACTGGGCGAGCCACGGCTGGCTGGCGTCGTTGTCGTAGTCGACGATGTCGACGGCGCGCCGTGGACCGCTCAGGCGGAGGGCGCGGCCGTCTCCTCGCGCCAGCGGGGCAGCAGCTCGTGCGCCACGCGCTCCATGACCGGGCGCAGGTCGCGCCCCGGCATGGCAAAGACGAACTCGGTCACGCCCACCTCGCGGTAGCGCTCGACCGTGTCGCGGTACGCCTCGACCGAGGCGAACGGCTCGACCTCCCGGCGGGCGCCCCAGATGTAGAGCGACCAGCGCACCGAGTCGGGGTCGCGTCCGACGTCCGCGCAGGCGGCCCGGAACTCGCGGCCGCGCTCGCGCACCTGCTCGGGCGTACCCACCGTCACCCAGGTGTCGGCGTGCTGCGCCGCGATCCGCAGCATCTTCGGCCCGTTGGCGCCCAGCACGAGCGGGATGCGCGGGCTCTGGATCGGCCGCGGCTGGAACGGCGCCCGGTCGGTGCGGTAGTAGCGGCCCTCGTAGGTCACCGGCGACTCGGCCATCGAGCGGCTGAGGATCTCGACCGCCTCGCGGAACCGCTCGACGCGCTCACCGGGGCCGGGGAAGTCGAAGCCGTAGGCGGTGTGCTCGCGCTCGTACCAGCCGGCGCCCAACCCCAGCTCGAGCCGCCCCCCGCTGATGTGGTCGACCGTCACCGCCTGCTTCGCCAGCAGTGACGGGTGCCGGAAGAGGTTGTCGGTGACAAGCACGCCGAGCCGCACGCGCGGCACCAGCGCGGCCAGCCCCCCGAGCGCGACCCATGCCTCGTAGTAGCCGAACTGCTCGTCGCCGCCCGGCAGCACGAGGTGATCGACCACCCAGACGCTGTCGTAGCCGAGCTGCTCGCAGAACTGCCAGTGGTTCAGCAGCCGGCCCCACGGGGGCGCCTGCCCCGTGCAGACCCCGAACCGAAGCGGGTGCGCCATCGCCCTCTCCTTCCCTCTGCCGCTGCCCTTGCTGCTGCTTTGGCTCCCGGTGCTGCGAAGCGTGCCGAGAGCCGCCCGTGCCCTGCCCGCAGATCGTAGCCCCCAACTCCGCCCCACCGCAACCCCCCGCGCCACGTCCCGCCCCTAACCTGTACAACACTGCTTTCAAGCAGCCGTCGGTGATGGACAGGGTGCTGGCGTTGCAGCTGGAGGCGGGCCTGCCCATCCACGTGATCCCGGTGCGCACGCCGCAGCGGGCTGCTCGACTGATCGAGGGCGCGCGGCAACGTCGGGCGCACGTATCCCCGAGCGTGCCGCCCGGCGCCCCCTGAGGCGCCGCCGCGTTCGCCGGGCCGTCCGGCGCTGCCCCGGCCTACCTAACCATAACCCGAGGGGATCGAGTCGAGGCAGGCCGGCCAGCCCGGCCGCCGTGTAACAGCCACCGCACGGCGCAGACCAATCCGCACGGCGGCCTCTCGACGGGTTGGTACCACGCAACAGGCTGTCGAGCGAACACCCGGGGCAGGTGCGGCGCCATCTCGACCCGCCGCGGCGGCTGGCGGCCGCCGGTTCTGTACCGGGTGGGTTGGCCTCTTGCCCCTGAAAGCTCTCGACGGGCGGCGGCCGGCGACGGCCGGGCTGCGCTACACTACGCGGCGTGCGCTCGGGCGGGGCGCTGGTTATGTCGCAGCGGGGCCAGGGGCTTCGCGTCAACAGCAACCGTACGGCTCCCTTCGGGTCGACGGTGGCGCGGGACGGGCGGATGGGAGGGCGGCATGGGCAGGGCGCGGCCGGAATTCGACGTGCTCGCCATCGGCGGCGGCTCGGCGGGGCTCGCCGTCTCGATCAGTGCGCGCCTCCTCGGCTTCCGCGTCGCTCAGGTCGAGCGCCACCGCATGGGTGGCGAATGCCTCTGGACCGGCTGCGTGCCCTCGAAGGCCCTCCTCCACGCCGCGCGCCTGGCCCACGAGGCGCGGCGCGCCGTGGCGGCCGGCCTGGTCGCGGGCGAGCCGGACCCGCTGGTCGACTTCGGCCGGGTGATGGCCCACGTGCGCGCCGCCATCGCCACGATCGCGCCGGTCGACTCGGCCGCCGCGCAGGCGCGGCGTGGCATCACCGTCTTCGAGGCTCCGGCCGCGCTGCTGGGCGAGGGGCGCGTCCGCGTCGGGGACCGGGTCGTCACCGCCCGGAACGTCGTGATCTGCACCGGCTCGCGGCCGCACGTGCCCGACCTGCCGGGGTTGCGTGAGGCCGGCTACCTCACCAACGAAACGTTGTTCGACCTCCAGCGGCGCCCCGAGCACCTGATCGTGCTCGGCGGCGGCCCGGTGGGCGTCGAGATGGCCCAGGCGTTCCGGCGCCTGGGCAGCCGCGTCACCCTCCTGCAGCGCAACCGGCACCTCCTGCCGCGCGACGACCCCGAGGCGGGCGAGGCGATCCGGCGCGTGCTCGAGCGCGAGGGGGTGGCGGTCCACACCGGCGCGGTGACGCGCTGCGTCGAGCCGGGCGAGGCGGCGGGCCGCCAACGCCTGCGCTTCGGCGTGGCGGAGACCGAGCTGGCCGTCGAGGGGGACGCGATCCTGATCGCGGCGGGGCGTCGTCCCATCGTCGAGGGGCTGGGCCTCGAGCGGGCCGGGGTGGCGGTCGGACCGGACGGCATCGTGGTCGACCGCTACCTGCGCACCAGCGCACCCGGCGTCTGGGCCTGCGGCGACTGCGTCGGGCCCTACCGCTTCACCCACGCGGCGGAGACGCAGGGGCGGCTGATCGCCCGCAACCTCCTCGTGCCCTGGCTCATGCAGCCGATCGACTACCGCGCCATGCCGTGGGCGACGTTCACCGACCCCGAGTCGGCGCACGTCGGGTTGACCGAAGCCGCGGCGCGCGAGCGCCACGGCGCCCGCCGCGTGCGCGCCGTCCGGCTGCCGCTCACCGAGGTCGACCGGGCGATCACCGACGACGCGACCGAGGGCTTCGTCAAGCTCACGCTCGCCGGCGGCCGGCTGGTCGGGGCGCAGGTCGTCGCCCCCCGGGCCGGGGAGCTGGTGCAGCAGCTCGCCCTCCTGCTCGACCGGCGGATCCCGCTCGAGGCGCTCAGCGTCACCCACATCTACCCCGCCTACGCCTACGCCCTTCACCAGGCCGGCGACCGGGCAAGCTTCGGCTTGCGCCGGGGATCGCGCGCGCTCAGCGGCGCGCTGAGCGCGCTGCAGTGGCTGGCGCGCCGCACCTGACCCGGTGGCGAATCTCGCCTCTTGTGTCGCCGCGTAACCTGGTGTATATCCCTCCCGTCTAGGGTAGCGGGAGCAGCCTTCCCCCGCCTCGCCGGCTAGGGTGGCGGCGTGGGCGGGGAAGGCGAAACGACGGGGAGGACCTGCCCGATGATCCGCTCGCACTTGCCCGGGCCTGGACGTGCTGCAGGTTGGCGTCTCAGCCTGCTGCTCGCGGTAGCGCTCCTGGTTGCCGCTGGCGCGGCGCCCGCAATCGCGGCAACCACCTGGCGCTTCACCGCCGGTGCCCAGAGCGCCGACAAGGGGCTCCAGGCCGAGGTGTTCCTGCCCAGCGCCGCCACCATCAACGTCGGCGACACCGTTACCTGGGCCGTGCCCACCGGCGAACCGCACACGATTACCTTCCTCTCGGGCGGTGAGCGCCCGCCGTTCACGGCGCCGCCGACCACACGCACGACCTACGACGGCATCGGGCTGGCCAACTCGGGGCTGATCGCCAACGGCGCCACCTACACGCTCACCTTCACCGCCGCCGGCACCTTCCCGTTCGTCTGCCTGCTCCACCCGGCCATGACCGGCGTGTTGCAGGTCAACCCGGCCGGCACGCCCTACCCGAACACGCAGCAGTTCTACGACCAGCAGGCACAGCAGACGGCGCAGACCCTGCTCGCCACCGCCCAGCAGGTGAGCAACGCCGCGCTCGCGGCTGCCCAGGCGGCCGGCCCGACCAACGTCACCGCCGGCGCGGGCGACGGCGTGGTTGACGTGATGCGCTTCCTGCCCGGCACGCTGACGGTCAGCGTCGGGCAGACGGTGACGTGGACGAACCGCGCCGTCGGCACGCCCCACACCGTGACCTTCGGCACGCCCCCCTCCGGCGACCAGCAGAACCCCGTCGGCACCGACGGCCCCGGCCACGCCACGATCAGCAGCACCAGCCAGTCGGTCCACTCCGGCTTCATCGGCGCGTCGTTCCCGGCCGGCGCCACCTTCAACGTCCTCTTCACCGCGCCCGGCACCTACCGGTACATCTGCACCCTGCACGCCGACCTCGGCATGGTGGGGACGGTCGTGGTCACGCCGACCGCCGCCACGCCCACGCCGGTGATCCCCGAGTTCTCGCCGCTCTGGCTCTTTGGCAGCGGTCTGCTCGCGCTCGGCCTGTTTGGCGGCCTGTCGGGCCGCGTCGGGCGGGGCCGGCGGCGGGCATGAACCCCATGCCACCGCCTGGCCGCCAGCGCCACCCACCTGCCGGCAACGTGCGCGGCGGCCCACCACCCGGTGAGGGCGGGGCCGCGGCACGGTGGCCGGCGCCTCCGCGCGCCCGGATAGGCCGGGGTGTGGGGGAGTCGGTCGCCTGGCACGCAGCTTGCAGCGGATCGACGCTGCTGTGGAAGACAATAACTGTTGGGGGTGTGTCGGCGCAGCGTTGGCGACTTTACGGGTTACCTGTTGACGAAACCCGTGTGACGATAGACACTGCGCTCGTCGGCCAGTGGGCCGGCGTGGCCGCGGTCATGAACCGGAGGGATCGGGCGCCGGCCGGCTTCGGATCGCCCGCTCGACCCTCACCGGCAACCTGATCCCGCAGCGAGGACAATCAACAGCATGATCGAGCGCGAACCCATGCTCATGCGGCGCGATGAGCTGGTCCAGTTCCTCCAGCAGCGGCGTGACCGTGCCGTCTTCTGGAACGATCGCCAGGTTTTCCCCTCCCAGGCGCGCAATCTGGCGCAGTCGCTCGACCCGGCGCAGGTCGTGAGCGTCTGGACGCACCACCTGCGCGTCGAAGTCGATCCGCACGCTGCCGGCTACTGAGCGCCCGCAACCGGAGCAACCACGCCGCGAGCCGGCCGTCAGCTGACGGCCGGCTCGTCTCGTTCGTCCGCCCCAACCACGGGCTGGCAGGCGCGCCCGCACCTGGCACTGCCCGCCACGCCCCGGCCCCCGCCCGGCCGCCTCGACCCCGTCGATGGCCGCCGGCATGGTCTGGCGGCTCAGCGGCCGTGCCGTCGCGGTTGGTTCCCAGGGGGCCGCGTAGGGGGAAAGGGCGCGGGGCGGGAGCGATCTGATCGCTCCCGCCCCGGGGTGGTGCGGCGTTGGGGTGGCCAGCGGCTAGCGGTCGAGCCAGACCTCGCGGAAGGCGATGTTGGTGCCGGTCATGATGTGGACGTAGTTCTTGACCTTCGGGCTCATCGCCTCGTACTGGTTGGCCGCGTAGAGGAAGACGTAGGGTGCCAGCTCCGCGATGCGCTTCTGCGCCGCCTCGTAAATGCGCTTGCGCTCGGCCTGGTCGGCGGTGGCGCGCCCCTGGTCGATCAGGCGGTCGACCTCGGGGTCGCTGAACTTGATGCCGTTCTGGCGGCCCTTGCTGTGGAACGTCGGCTGGAGGATCGGGTCGGGGTCGATGAAGCCGGAGCTGCCCGAGACCCAGGTCTCCGCCTCGCCCTTGATGTACTCGTTGACGAAGGCGCCCCACTCCATCTGGTCGACGTCCATGTCCCAGCCGATCTCGCGCAGGTTCTCCTGCACCACCAGCGCGGCGTTCACCAGGAAGCTGTAGGCGGCGCCGGTCTTGATCGTCGACTTGACCGACGTCACGCCCGACTCCTGCATGAGCTGCTTGGCGCGGTTGAGGTCGCGCGTGTACATCTGCTGGGTGATGCCGGCCCACGAGGTCGGCGGCATCGGCCCCGAGGAGATGACCGCGCCCGCGCCGAAGACCGAGGCCTCGACGATCGCCTGCCGATCGACGGCATAGGCCGCCGCCTGGCGCACCTTCACGTTGTCGAACGGCTTGCGGCTGACGTTCATGCCGAAATAGCGGTAGTTGGTGTTCAGGTCGCCGGTGACGATGAGGCTCTTGTCCTCGGTCAGTGTCTTGAGGTCCTTCCACGGCGCGTACTCGATGAAGTCGACCGTGCCGGTGCGGACCGCCGTGGTGCGCGCGGTGTCGTCGGGGATCGGGTAGAACTCGATGCCGTCGAGGTAGGGCAGACCGGGGACGTAGTAGTCGGCGTTCTTGGCGAGCACGATCTTCGAGTTAGGCGTCCACGACACAAACTTGAACGGGCCCGTGCCGATCGCGGCCTCGCCCTTGCTCAGATCGCCCGCGTTGGCGTCGACGACCTCCTTGGCCACGATCGCCATGGTCGGCTGGGCCAGGTTGCCCAGCAGCGGCGCGAACGCCTGCTTGAGCTTGAGCACGACGGTGTAGGTATCGGGCGTGTCGATCGTGTCGACGTCCTCGACGTAGCTCGAGCGCGGTGAGCCTGTCTCCGGGTTCTTGACGCGTTCGATCGAGTACTTGATGTCGGCGGCGGTCATTTCACGCCCGTTGTGGAACTTCACGCCCCGGCGCAGCTTGAAGGTGTACTGCGTCGGCGAATCGACCGTCCAGCTCTCGGCTAGGTCGGGCTGGACGTTCAGATTCTCGTCGAGGCGCAGGAGCGAGCTGTAGATGTGCTCGAGGATGTGGACCGAGGCGGTCGAGTTCGTCTTGTGCGGGTCGAGGCCGACCTGGTCCTGGTTCACCCCGACCTTGAGGACCCCGCCCGGCTTGGGCGTGCCGCCGACGCTGCTGCGGGCGAAGATGCCCGGCGCGATCGGCTTGTTCTCGCCGGCCGGCGCGGCGGCAGCGGCCGCCGGCGACGCGCTGGC
>JBHOQZ010000027.1:0-8345 GCA_042408635.1 Chloroflexota bacterium | reverse complement strand
TCACCCCGCCCGCCAGCGCGCCGCCGAGCGCGAGCTGTCCGCCGACGAGCAGGAGCCCGAGCGGCGGGAAGATGAGCGTGGTCAGCGCCAGGCCGGCGGCGCCGCCGATCAGCGCGCCGAGGCCCGCGCCCTTGGCGAGGTCGTTGAGCTCGTCGCTTGCCACGGGGGTCAGCTCGTCGATCGGCTTGCCGGTCGGCGTGATCGCCGAGATCGAATCCGGCGCGAAGCCGGCCGCGATCAGGCTGTCGATTGCTTCGCGCACCTGGGCGGTCGTCTGGAACGTGCCGGTGACGGCCATCGCGCACCTCCTCTGGCTCTCGGGACCGGTTCTGCGCCCGGTCTTGCGTCGTCCTGCGCCTGCCTAGGTCGGCCGGGATACGCGGCTCGGCCGGGCAGCTCGTGGCGCGCCGGGGGCCCGCCGGGATCAGGCGCCCTCGACGTGGCCGGCCGCGCCGACCGCTCGACCGTGCGCCGTCGTGGCGGTGCCCGCCTCGCCGGAGCCGGCCGTGCCGGTCGGAACGCGCTCGGGGGCGGTCGTCGGCGCGGGGGTTTCGCCGAGCACAGCCCGGCGGCCATAGTCGCACTCGGGCAGGACCGGGCAGTCGGCGCAGCGCGGCCGCTGCGCCTTGCAGATCACCCGACCGTGGCGGATCAGCAGGACGTGGAAGGCGTAGATTTGGGTGGGCGGGACGAGCTGCTCGAGAAAGGTGTGTGCCGGCTCGGCCGCCAGCTTCGGCGGGATGAGGCCGATGCGGCCGGCCACCCGGTGGACGTGGGTGTCGACCGGCAGCGCCGGCATGTGCAGGTCGAAGAGGAGCACGCAGGCGGCGGTCTTCGGGCCGACCCCGTCGAGCTCGGTCAGCACGGCGCGCGCGTCCTCGAGCGGCAGGTCGGCCAGCCAGTCGAGGCCGAGCCGACCGTAGCGCGCCAGGAGCGTCGCCAGCACCCGCTTGATCCGCGACGCCTTTACGTTGGCCAGGCCGCCGCTGCGGATCGCCTCGGCGATCTCGGATTCGGGCGCCGCCGCAACCGCCTCCCAGCTCGGGAAGCGGCGCTTCAGGCTGAGAAAGGCGGCGTGGGAGTTGGTATCCGAGGTGTGCTGCGACAGGATCGTGCCGATCAGGCCGTCGAGCGGGTCGGAGCGCTCGCTGCTCTGGCGGGGCAGGCCGTAGCGCTCGGCCAGGAGCTCGATGACGCGCGCCGCACGCGCCCGCTGCTCGGGCGTGGGCTCGGGGAGGCGGCGCCTGGTCGGGGTCGGGCTCGGCATGGCGCGGTCTCGATCCTCTGGTTGGCTGATGGAGGTTGACCCATTCTAGCCGATCGGCCCCCTGCCGGCGTCTGCTATACTGCAAAGCCCATGGACCTCCTCGATCAGCTCAACGACGCCCAGGCGCGGGCGGTGCAGTCCGTCGACGGCCCTCTGCTCATCCTTGCCGGCCCCGGCTCGGGCAAGACGCGCGTCATCACGCACCGCATCGCCTACCTGCTGCGCGACCGCGGCGTCGATCCGTACCACATCCTCGCCGTGACCTTCACCAACAAGGCGGCGCGCGAGATGATGGCGCGCGTCGACGCGCTGGCGCCCGGCGCCGTCGGCCGCCTGACGATGGGCACCTTCCACGCCGTCTGCTCGCGCATTCTGCGGCGCGAGGGCGGCCGGATCGGGATCGAGCCGGACTTCGTTATCTACGACGACGAGGACCAGCTCGGCACGGCGAAGGTGGCGCTGCGCGGGCTCAACCTCGACGAGAAGCAGTTCTCCCCCCGCGCCATCCTCTCGACGATCTCGAACGCCAAGAGCGAGGTCATCGATCCGCTCACCTACGCCGAGCGCGCCAACACCTACTGGGAGGAGGTCGTCGCGCGCGTCTACCGCGCCTACCAGGACGGTCTGCGCAGCAACGGCGCGCTCGACTTCGACGACCTGATTATGTCGACCGTGCGCCTCTTCCGCACGCAGGCGGACGTGCTCGACCGCTACCAGGAGCGCTACCGCTACATCCTGGTCGACGAGTTCCAGGACACCAACATCGCACAGTACGAGCTGATCAAGCTGCTGGGCCGCAAGTACCGCAACGTCTGCGTGGTGGGCGACGAGGACCAGTCGATCTACGGCTGGCGCGCCGCCGACATCCGCAACATCCTCAACTTCGAGCACGATTTCCCCGGTGCCGCGGTCGTGTACCTCGAGCAGAACTATCGCTCGACCAAGACGATCCTGGGCGCCGCGCAGCGCGTGATCGCGGCCAACGCGCTGCGCAAGGAAAAGCAGCTCTGGACCGACAACCCCGAGGGCACGCGCATCACCCTCTTCGAGGCGTACAACGAGCAGGAAGAGGCGCGCTACGTCGTCTCCGAGCTCGAGCGGCTGGTGGCGCGGGGTGAGGCGACGCGCGGTGAGTGCGCCGTGATGTACCGCACCAACGCCCAGAGCCGCGCCATCGAGGAGGCGTGTCTGCGCCGGGGCGTCCCCTACCGCCTGGTGGGCGGCACCCGCTTCTACGCCCGGCGCGAGGTCAAGGACGTGCTCGCCTACCTGCGGCTCGCCCAGAACCCCGACGACACCGCCAGCTTCTGGCGGATCCTGAACGTGCCGCCGCGCGGGCTCGGCCAGAAGACGGTGACGGAGCTCGAGCGCTGGGCGAAGCGGCTGGGTGTGTCGCCCGCGCGCGCGATCGAGCTCCTGGCCGGCTACGGTCCCGAGACACTGGCGAGCCCGCCGCCGTTCGCCGGCCGGGCCGAGCGGGCGCTGGTCGACTTCGCCGAACTCTTGCGCGAGCTGCGCCAGAAATCGACCGAGCTGGACGTCGCCAGCTTCCTCGACTACGTCGTCAAGCGCACCGGCTACGCCGATCTCCTCCAGGATGGTACGGAGGCGGGGGAGGAGCGCTGGCAGAACGTGAAGGAGCTGGGCACGGTGGCGGGCGACTGGGCGAGTCTGCGCCCCGAGGCCGGTCTCGCCTCGTTCCTGGAGGAGGTCGCGCTCGCCTCCGACGTCGACGAGCTCGACGAGCGTGGCGACGCGGTGACGCTGATCACGCTCCACGCCGCCAAGGGCCTCGAGTTCCGCGTCGTCTTCCTGGTCGGGCTCGAGGAGGGGGTCTGCCCGCACTCGCGCTCGTTCGACGACCCGACCCGCATGGAGGAGGAGCGGCGCCTGTTCTACGTCGGGATGACGCGGGCGATGGAGCGGCTCTACCTCGTCTACGCCTTTCGGCGCACGCTCTTCGGCAACCAGCAGGTGAACGTTCCCTCGCGCTTCCTCGCCGACATCCCGAAGTCGCTGCTGGCCGAGGACGGCGCGACCGCCCGCACCCCGGCGCCCTCGGCGCGTGAGCGCACCGCCCGCGCCGGGCACGCCGCCCAGGCGACGCTCTGGTCGGCGCCTGCAACCGGCGGTTCGGCCGTGGAGGCGCCGCCGGCCACAGCGCGCTTCAAGATCGGCGACCGCGTGCGCCACGCCAAGTTCGGTGAGGGGATCGTCGTCGAGACCGAGCTGACGCGCGACGACCAGGAAGTCAAGGTCGCCTTCGCCGGGATCGGCGTCAAGCGCCTCTCCGTCAACCTCGCCCGCCTCGAAAAGCTCTAACCCCCACTCCCCTCCTCCCCGACCGCGCTGGCGCGCAATCATCCTGCCGCAAAGCGCGATCTGCCGGTCCTCACTCATCCCGAATGGGCCGGTGTGGTAGGAAGAGTGGGTGATAGCGCGCGGGTGCGGAGAGATGCAAGATTGCCCTACGGGTCACTCACCCCGATGCGACTCTAGATTGGCCCGAGCCGGACCGCGGCAGATCCGAGCATCGGAGGCGCACTGTGGAACAGGTTTCGAGTGCGGGGCAGGTAGCGATCACGCCGCCCTCGGTGGTCGACGAGGGTATAGCGAGTCCGGCCGCGCGCCCGGCCCCGGTCGACACGCGCCGGAGTCAAGGCAACAGCCTGCGGTGGCTCGTGTACGTTTGCCTTCACTTGCCCCTGCTCGCCGTCCTGACAGCCTATGCCCTGACCCCATTCGTCGTAGTGATCATGACGCCCGTCCCGGTTGGCGACGACTAGGTCTACGCGCGCTCAGTCGAGATTATTCTACGCGAGCATCGGCTTCAAATTCTTGATCCTTCTGTGACCAGTCTCGCCTTCCAAGTGCTCTGGGGGACATTGTTTGCAACCATGTTCGGCTATTCGTTCGGAATCCTGCGCCTCTCAACATTTGTTCTAGTCCTTACAAGCGGGCTGGCGGTATATGGAGTGGCGCGTGAATTGGGCGGGAGTCGTCTCCGCGCTGCTCTAGCAGTCGCGAGCCATCTCTTCAGCCCGCTGACATTTGTTCCATCTTACACATATTTGAAGGATTCGCATTTCCTTGCGCTACTAGTGATAGCATACTTCTGCTACGTGCGTGGTTTCAGAACGTAAAATTTACAGTGGTAGTTGCTAGACTCCATCGCAGCGGGTTGCGCGTTTCTCGTGCGACAATAGGGCATCCTAACTGCAGTAGCGATAGCACTGACCTTCCTAGTCACTCAGCCATCGCGGTTGACTGCAAGACCCATAAGGGGCCTAATTGCGATTACGATCGTTCCGTGCCCAATGGTACTTAGCTAGTGTTGGTGGATTAGGCTTATGCATGGTATTCCGACAGCGCAGTCACTCTTCATGGATGATGGGCGCGCGCATGGTATGACAGACATGGCTATATTGCTGCTGTTGACCCCATTCTGCTCCGGCATTTACTCTGGGCCATTCACTCTGCCGGTGAGCGCTGGCGCGCTCTTCGGTTTGGTGTGCAGCCGCCAGCCGGTGAATTCGCCGATGCGCATTCTTCTCTTGGCTGTCGTTGCATTTATGTGCATGTCTGTTGCTACCGGGGCAGCGAATGGTCACATTATGCCATACTTAGGGCAGTACTTTCGGCCTACGAGTTTGGGTCCAGATGATCTACTTGAGTCGCGGTCTCTGTTTGTGGAGCCATGGCTGCTTTTTGTGTTCATCGTTGTATTTCTTTTTGGTGCAATCACCTTCACGTTTGCCATGTCACGGTCAATCAGTACGCTCGAAGCTCCGACGGAGAGGGTGGCTTTAGTCGGATTTGCTGTCATGGTGGGGCAAGAGATTGGGATGATCCCGCCATCTTTCCATTTTCTCACGTGGGCCGGCCCGCTGGACCGCTATCTGCTGCCTCTCTTGCCCCTGTCAATCTGGTTGGCTGTTTGGGCTACTCGTCGCGTTCGGCTTGTCCTTCCGCTTGCTTGGGCCGTCGGGGTTGTGTTTGCAGTGTACTCGGTAGTCGGTACGCGCGACTTTCTAGTGTTCCAAGAGGCGACCTGGAGTGTCGCGCGTCATGCGAACGAGCTTGGTATACCAAACACGAAGTTAGACGGCGGGGCAGCCTGGGATGGCTACCACCTCTACGAGCTCTTTGGAGGAGCAGAGTCTCAGCCAAAGACACCGAATGCTCCTTGATGGATCGTTTACTGGGCTCCAACGACGGACTCGAGCTACGTGATCGCGGCTCAGCCGATCCGCAGCTATATTGAGGTTGCGCGGCTGGAGTATTCGTCGTGGCTACGGCGAGAACCGCAGTACCTCTACCTGCTGCGGCGGCCGGATGTGCCCGGGCCGCCGTGACAGGATCAGAGTGGATAGCGCGACTTACGTGCTCGGTGGGCGCGGGCGGCCACGCTGTGGTGCGGGACGGGGAAGGCTGTGTCGGCGCGGCGACATCCGGTGGGGTTGGGGCACGGCGGCTGCAACCTGGCTGCTGACGTCCGCGTCCTATCGGCGAAACGATCCGGGCGCGCTGGGGTGCGCCCGCGACCGCTTGCAGGAGGGGGTATTGTGACCGTCTACTCCGAGCCGCGCCGCTCAGGGTCGATCATGGAGGGCGCCTTCTGGATGGTGCTGCTGTCGATCCTGCTTTTCTGGCTGCCGCCGTTCGGCCACCTCATCGCGGGCATCGTCGGCGGCTACCGCTCCGGCAGCGTCGGCAACGCGATCATCGCCTCGCTCATCCCAGCGTTGCTGGCCGGTCTCCTTGTTTTCCTCGTGCTCACGTTGATCCCGCTGCCGATGATTAATGTGTTCGCCGGTGCGACCACGTTCCTCATCGTGGCCGCCAGCGGCGTCGTTGTGACGATCGGCGCCATCATCGGCGCCCTCGTCCGGTAGCGCCGGAAGTCCGGTTCCACCGTTCGGAGCGGGCCGCCCGCACGGCGTCCGAGTGAACAGGACCGCTCGTGGGCGGCACCGGGCTGGTCTGGTGGCCGTGCCGGCTGCGCCAGCGGCAGCGAAGGCGGTAGTGAAAAGAGAGCGACCCCGCCCCGCACGTCGGGGCGGGGTCGTCGGCAACTGTGCTCCGTCCAGCAACGTCGAAACGGACAGCCTGATCGATCGGTGCGGCGGGGTGAGGTTGTTGGGTCGTGTGCGTGGGCTGGTCAGGGTTGGCCGTTGGTAGGTGCGGGGCTGGCGAGGGGCGGCTCACCGGCCGATGGAGCCGGCGCGCACGGGTGGTGCCGGACGGCCCGCGGTGAGCTGGGGGCCGCGCTCATCGAAGCGGCGCGGGTGAAACCCGGCTGGTGCGCGTCGCGTGTAGGTGGTAAGCGTTCGTACCGGTTTCGCGCCGCCTGGTAGCCCGATCCGCGAGCGCCGCGCCCAGGGCGCGCAGGGGCCGGGCAGCCTGATGGGGCAGGCGCGGAGCCGGACCAGGCACTGCGGGAGAAGGGATCCGAGCATGGCAGACCTGATCGCGCACCTGCTCCGGCGCGTGGGCTTCGGCTACACGCCCGAGGAGCATGCCGCCTACGCGGCCATGGGCTTCGAGGCCAGCGTCGACGCGCTCGTCAACTTCGAGGGCACGCCCGATGCGCTCCCGCCGCCCGACCCGGCGGCGTTCGCGACCGAGCGCAACATCCTGCCGGTTCAGCGGTGGTGGGTCGAGCGCATGCTGCGCACGAGCCGACCCCTCGAAGAGAAGATGACCCTTTTCTGGCACGGCCACTTTGCCACCGCGAACTACAAGGTCCGCAGCCCCGACCTGATGTACCGCCAGAACCTCTTGCTGCGCCGCCACGCGCTCGGCAACTTCTGCGACCTGCTACGCGAGATCACCGTCGACCCGGCCATGCTGATCTGGCTCGACGGCACGCGCAACCGGCGCGGCGCCCCGAACGAGAACTATGCCCGCGAGCTGTTTGAGCTGTTCGCGCTGGGCATCGGCAACTACTCCGAGGCCGACATCAAGGACGCAGCCCGCGCCCTCACCGGCTGGGTCGTCCAGTTCGACGGCGCGGGCAACGACCGCGTCAACGGCCGCGCCGTCTTCAACCGCAACGCCTTCGACCCCGGCCGGAAGACGATCTTCGGGCAGACCGGCGCCTACGATGCGCCGGGATTGATCGACCTCACCGTCGCGCAGCCCGCCGCCGGCCGCTTTATCGCCACCAAACTCTACACCTTCTTCGTCGGCCCCAACCCCAACCCCGCGCTCGTCGAGGATCTGGCCGCCATCTTCCGCGCCGGCTACGACATCCGCGCCATGGTGCGCCGGCTCCTGCTCTCCGACGACTTCCGCGCCGAGGCCGCCGTGCGGGCCAACATCGCCAGCCCGGCCGAGTTCGTCGTCGGCACGCTCCGGCGCAGCGGCATGGTTGACCCCTCGGCTAACCAGCTTGGCGCCGCCGTCAACGCCCTGCGTCGCATGGGGCAGAACCTCTTCAATCCGCCTACCGTGAAGGGCTGGGACGGCGGCGCCGCCTGGATCGATACCCACACGATGCTCGAGCGCTTCAACTTCGCCAACGGCTTCGCCACCAACCGCGCCGTGAAGGAGGTCGGCGTCGCCGCGCTCTTGCGCAGCGTGAAGGCGAGCGCCACAACGCCCGACGAGGTGATCGACGTCCTCGACCGGCGCCTCTTCGACGGGGAGATGCCGGATCGGCTGCGCGCGCCCCTGCACGACTACCTCGTGACCTGGTCGGAGGGACCGACCGTCTTCACGCTCGACGAGCGCACGCTCGACACCAAGGTGCGCGGCGCCATCCGGCTCGCGCTGGCCAGCCAGGCCTACCAGCGCAACTGAAATCAGGGGGTACACGGTGACTCTGCTCGTTTCGCGCCGCGACTTTGTGACGCGCGGCTCGATCCTCCTCGGCCTCGGCATGATGGCGCCCGCCTTCCTCAGCCGCACGGCCAACGAGCTCGGCGCGCGCCCCATCTACGCGGCCAGTGCCACCGACAAGAACGTGCTCGTGGTCATCCAGCTCGGCGGCGGCAACGACGGCCTCAACACGGTCGTCCCCTACGGCGATCCTGCCTACTACGCTGCCCGGCGCACGCTCGCGATCCCGGCCGAG
>JBHOQZ010000024.1:0-1785 GCA_042408635.1 Chloroflexota bacterium | reverse complement strand
ACACCCGCCCCAGGAGCAAACCGGCGGGCGCTGCGCTTGCTGGCCCGATCGGCACCGCCGACGGCGGGACGAACGATCCCGCGCCGGCCGGCGCGGCGCCCGCGGCCGGCCAGGCGGCGCTGCCGAGCGGCACCGTGACCTTCCTCTTCACGGACGTGGAGGGGAGCACGCGCCTCTGGGAGGATCGACCGGCGGCGATGGCCACCGCGCTGGCCCGGCACGACGCGCTCGTGCGCGGCGCGCTGGAGCACCACGACGGCGCCGTTTTCAAGACGGTGGGCGATGCCTTCTGCGCCGCGTTCGCCGATGCCGGCGCTGCACTGGCGGCGGCCGTGGCGCTCCAGCGCGAGCTGACGCGCGAGCCCTGGCCGATTGCCGGCGGGCTGCGCGTGCGCGTCGCGTTGCACACCGGGCCCGCGCAGCCGAAGGGCGGCGACTACCTCGGCCCGCCGCTCAACCGCGTCCACCGGCTGCTCGAGGCGGCGCACGGGGGGCAGGTGCTCCTCTCCGGGGCGACCGAGCAGATCCTGCGCGGCGCGCTCCCACCCGACATCCTGCTGCGCGACCTCGGGCGCTACCATCTGCGTGATCTGAGCGAGCCGGAGCGCGTCTTCCAGGTCATGGCACCGGGTCTGCGGGCCGAGTTCCCACCCCTGCGGGGCGGCGAGTCGCCCCCCACCAACCTGCCAGCGCCGACGACGGCGTTGATCGGGCGGGAGCGCGAAGTCGCGGCGGTCGCCGCGCGCCTGCGCCAACCGGAGGTGCGGCTGCTGACGGTAGTCGGCCCACCGGGGATCGGCAAGACGCGGCTCGCCCTCGAGGCCGCCCGCGCGCTGCTGCCCGACCTGCCCGACGGCGTCTTCTTCGTCGCGCTCGCGGTGATCGAGGAGCCCCCCCTGGTGCTGCCCACGATCGCCCGAACGCTCGGACTGCGCGAGCCGGTGGGCCGGTCGCTGGCCGAGCATTTGCGCGATCACCTGCGCGGCAAACGCCTCCTGCTCTACCTGGACAACTTCGAGCAGGTGGCGGCTGCGGCGCCCGAGATCGGCGAGCTGCTGGCGGGCGTGCCGGAGCTCAAGGTGCTGGCGACGAGCCGCGAGGCGCTGCGCCTCTACGGCGAGCACGAATTCGCGCTGGAGCCGCTGCCGCTGCCCACCCCCGCCGGATTGGCCGACCCCGTCAGCCCGGAAGCGCTCCTGACCTTCCCCGCCGTGCGCCTCTTCGTGGAGCGGGCCGGGGCGGCGCGCAGCGACTTCACCCTGACCGCCGCCAACGCCGAGGCGGTGGTCGCCATCTGCCGCCACCTCGACGGGCTGCCACTGGCGATCGAGCTGGCGGCGGCGCGGGTGAAGCTCCTGGCGCCGCAGCAGATCCTGGCGCGGCTGGCGGAGCCGGTGCACGAGCTCGAGGCCGCCCGCACGGCGCTCGACCTGCTGGCAAGCAGCCTGCGCGACCGCCCGGTCCGCCAGCAGACGTTGCGCGCCGCCATCGACTGGTCCTACCGGCTGCTGACGCCCGCCGAGCAGACGCTGTTTCGCCGACTGGCCGTCTTCGCCGGCGGCTGGACGCTCGAGGCCGCCGAGGCGGTCTGCGACGCCGGCCTCGACACGCTCGACGGCATCGCCTCGCTGCTGGACAAGAGCCTCGTCCGCCAGACCGAGCGGCCGGAGCTCGAGGGCGAAGGCGACGGGCCTCGTTTCGCCCTGCTGGCGACGATCCGCGAATACACACTCGAGTTGCTGGCCGCGAGCGGCGAGGACGCGGCACTGCGGGCCCGGCACGCCG
>JBHOQZ010000023.1:0-7449 GCA_042408635.1 Chloroflexota bacterium | reverse complement strand
CGCGGTCGCCGGCGGGGCCGTGGCCGTGGCCGAGGCGGCTGCCCCGGCGGCGGTGGGCTGGGCGGCCGGGGCCGGCTGCGCCCCCTTCGCGCTCGGGTTGTCCACCGTGCAGGCGGTCAGGGGCAGGGTGAGTGTCAGGAGGAACATCAGCAGGCCGGCAAGGAAGCTGCGCTTCATCGTACGTACTCCGTTTGTCCTGGTCATATGCATAGACGCAATGAGCATACCTGAGGGTTGCGCCGTTTCCTGTCGTGCCCTGGCGTTTTAGAAGAGGTTTTACGTTCTTTTAGGACAATCGAGCGCCGGCTCGGCGCATCGGCTGCCTTGGCCGCCCCAGCAGGTGTCGGCCGGGTGCGGGCGATCACGGGACGGGCCAGGGCGCGGCGCGGCTGTCCGCGCCGTGTCGGGTATACTCTGCCCGGCAAGGGAGGGGTTGCGCGTGGGTGTGGGTAAGGGCAGCCTGGTCGTCGGCCAGTCCGGGGGCTGCACGATGGCGATCAACAGCAGCCTGGTCGGGGTGATCCATGAGGCGCTAGAGCAACCGGGCATCGACCGGGTGCTCGGCATGGTCCACGGCATCCAGGGCTTGATCGAGGAGCGGCTGATCGACCTGGGCCGCCAGAACCGCGATCGCCTGGAGGGGCTGCGTAGCACACCGTCCGCCGCCCTCGGCTCCGGCCGCTACCGCCTGACGGACAACGACCTCGAGCGCGTGCTGGCCGTGCTGCGGGCCCACCAGGTCCACATCTTCATCTACATCGGCGGCAACGATTCGGCTGACACCAGCAACCGGATCGAGCGGGCGGCCCGGGCGGTGGGCTGGCCGCTGCGCGTCGTCGCGGTGCCCAAGACGATCGACAACGATCTGCCGCTGACCGACCATACACCCGGCTACGGCAGCGCGGCCCGCTTCATCGCCACCGCCACGCTCGAGGCCGGCCGCGACAGCGAGGGAATCGGCATCGTCGATCGGGTGAAGTTCGTCGAGGTGCTCGGCCGCGACGCCGGCTGGCTCACCGCGGCCGCGGCGCTTGGCCGCCGCGACGAGGCCGACGCGCCCCACCTGCTCTTTCCGCCGGAGCGCCCGGTCGAGATCGATCGCGCGCTCGATGACGTGCAGCGCGTCTTCGACCGGCTCGGCTTCGTGGTTGGCGTCGTGGCCGAGACGGTGCGCGATCCCCAGGGACGTCCCCTCGGCCAGAAAGGCGTGGGCGAGCTCACCGACGCCTTCGGGCACGCGCACATCCTCGGCGCCGCCGAGACGCTGGCGGACGCCGTCTGGCGGCGGCTGAAACTGCGTGCCCGCTGGGACAAGCCTGGCACGATCGGCCGCATGACGATGGCGCTGGCCTCCCCGGTGGATCTCGAGGAGGCCTACCAGGCCGGCCGGGCAGCCGTGCGCGCGGCCCTCGCCGGCCACACGGGCCAGATGGTCACCCTGCTGCGCGAGTCGGACGCGCCCTACCGCTGCACGACAGGTCTGGCGCCGCTGGCGGCGGTCGCCAACCAGGTCAAGCGGCTGCCGACCGAGTATCTCACCCCCGACGGCCACGCCATCACCGACGCCTTCCGGCGCTACGCCGAGCCGCTCCTGGGCGGACCGCTGCCGCGCTATCCCCGCCTGGCCTATTTCCCGGTCGAGCGGCGCCTGCCGCCCGAGACGCGTCTCGACCACGCCTCGGCCCACTTCGACGCGCCCTGAGCGCGCAAACGCGCGCCCCCCTGCCAGCGCAACTCGGGCAGAGGGGCGTGAAGGCTCGGTCGGAGGCGTCGGGCGGGTTCAGGGCGCGGAGAAGATCGCGAACTCATCGAGAGGCCAGTAGCGCAGCCAGACCCGCCCGAGGAGCGACTCGAGGCCGACCGGACCGAAGGCGCGCGAGTCGTTGCTGTTGGGGCGGTTGTCGCCCAGCACGAAGACCTGGTTCACCCCCACCCTGACGGGCGCCATCGAACTGCGGTCGTGGTTGACCACGTAGGGCTCGTCGAGCAGCTCCCCGTTGATGTAGACGGACCCCTGCCGCACCTCGACCGTCTCACCCGGCAGGCCGACGACGCGCTTGACGAGGTTGTCGCCGTCGGGGCGGCCGGGACGCTGGAGCACGACGATGTCGCCGCGATGCGGGGAGCCGGGGTGGTCGGTCGTCTCGGCGCCTGCATCGTGGGCCGCGAAGGCGCGCGACACGAGCGGGGAGAAGGCGAGTTTGTTGGTGAGCAACCGCTGCCCGGCGTGGAGGGTCGGTTGCATGCTCGGGCCCTCCACGTGGCGGCGGTCGACAAACGCGTTCACGGCCACCAGAACGAGGACGACGAGGGCGATGGTCTCGACGACCTCGCGCAGAACACGACGCACTTCGACTCCTTCGAACGAGGATAGCGAGAGTATACGGTCTCCACCGCGCGCCGACAACGCCCGCGGGCACGCCGCGCCGGTTCCCCATGGCACGGCGGCCGGAGCGCCGTCCCGGTTACCTGGCGCACCCCTCCCGCCACCTGATCCCCTAAGGAAGGAGAAGCGGCCGGCGCGCTGCCCCCAGATGCACCTATGGCGCAGAGTTGAACGAGCCGGAGACGGTGTCGGCCGCGGCGCCGGGCGCGCTGCCCCCAGATGTACCCGCGGCTTGGGGGCTGTGGCCCGTTTGGCTCGTTCGGGGCGATCCCGCCGCTCGGGTTGGCGTGCGCGCTGGTTGGAGCCCGGCGTTCAGTCTGGCGGCGTCTCCCGCCCCGACCGGTGGGGGAGCGGGGGCCGGGCCGGCGCGTCGGCCCGCCGGCCGGCCAACTCCGCTGCCAGCCGAACCGGCTTGCTAAGCAGACGCCGCGGCACGCTGAGCGCGAACCGGATCGGATGCTCCCGGACCTCGCCAAGGACGCGGCCCGGCTTCGACACGAAGCGGCGCGAGAGGCGCCGGACCCAGCCCCGGCCCGCGCGCCTCGGAGACGCCGGGTCGATCTCCCGGCCGCAGGTGAGGCAGCGCACCGCGCTGATGGCGCCCGCCGAATAGCTGATCAGGTGGGGCCCGGTGGTGCCGCAGCCCTCGCAGCGCAGCACCGTCTCGACCGTTCGTTCCATGGCGTGCTCTGTCACTCCGCCGCCTCGTCCGTGGCGGCGCGGCGCCGTAGCAGGAGCTCGGCGCGGATCAGGTCCTCCGGTACGGTGACCTTCACGTTGTGCGGGTCGCCCGGGATCAGCCGGACGGGTTGGCCGGCGCGTTCGAGGCAGGCGGCGGTGTCGGTGCCGTCGAAGCCGGCCGCCTCGCCCGCGCGCGCACACTCCAGCAGCAGCGCCGCGCGGAAGACCTGCGGCGTCTGCGCGAACCAGACAGAGCCGCTCGGCAGCGCCCGCTCGATCGTGCCCGCCGGCGCCACCGCCACGATTTCCGTCTCCTCGTCGGCCGGCACCGCCGGGATTGCCGCGCCGGCAGCGCGCGCGGCGACTACGAGGTCGCCGATCAGGCGCCCGCTCACGAGCGGACGCGCGCCGTCGTGCACGAGCAACAGGTCGACCGCGCCGCGCTCGATCGCCGGCGCGAGGTGCTGGAGGGCGGCCCGTTCGGAGCCGTGGCGGGTCGCGCCGCCGGCGATGACTCCGGCGAGCTTGCGCAGGTGCCACCGGGGCAGGATGAGCTGCCGGTAGCGTTCGACCGCCCCCTCCGCCACCACGAGCAGGATCGCGTCGACGTGCGGACTGCGCTCGAAGGCGTCGAGCGTCCAGGCGAGCAACGGCCGCCCGGCGATCGGCAGCAGCACTTTCTCGATGCCCCGGCCCATGCGCGTGCTCGCGCCGGCCGCCAGCACGACTGCGACGTTCCCGCCCACGCCACTCTCGCGGTCCCGCTCACCGCGCCTCCCGAGGCATTATCGAACCGCCGCACCGCCGGGGCAAGCTGACGCCACCCGCAGCTCGGGCACGAACAGGTATTGCTGCGCCCAGCCGGCGAGCGGACCGTAGCGTTCCCGAAACAGCGCGCCGATCGCCTCGTAGCGCGCCGGCGTCAGCGAGCCGTGTCGCCACTCGGGGCACAAATGGGTGACCACCACCCGCCAGATGTGGGTGTCGACGGGCACCGCCTCGTCCTTGTCGAGGGCGAATAGGCAGACGCAGTCCGCGATCTTCGGGCCCACGCCGGGCAGCGGCAGCAGCGCCCGGCGCGCCTCGCTCAGGCTCGTCCGCCGCAAACCTGGCAGCCAGTCGGGGCCCACTGTCAGGAGGTGTGACGCTGCGGCGGCCAGCCTGGCGGGCCGCCACCCCAGGCGGGTCCGTTCCCGCGCGCGCTCCACGTCGCAGGTGGCGAGCTGGCGCGCCGTGGGGAACGCGCTGTAGCAGGCGCCCTCGATCTCGGCGATCGGCGCGCCGAGGTCGTTGGCCAGCGTCTCCAGGCCCCGCGTGATCCGCGGAATGTTGTTGGCGGCAGTGCAAAGGAACGCGAACAGGGTTTCCTCGGGCGGCTGCCGGAGCAGCCGCAGGCCCGGTTGGGCCGCCACGAGCGGGGCGAGGAGCGGGTCTCGGGCCAGCTCCGCCCGCACGCGCGCCAGGTCCACCTCGAGCCTGAGGTAGTCGGCCACCGCCGCCAGCTCCAGTCGTGGGAATGCCTGCGCCTCGAGCGCGCCCGGCGTCGAGCGCAGCCGGAGCACGTGGCGACCGACGACGCCGATCCAGGCACCGTCGACGGCCGGCCGCCAGCGGAACGCCTGACCGCTCTGCAGCGTGAGGGCCAGATCGAGCTCCCCCGGCGGACACTCGATCCGCGCCACCGGGAGGTCGGCCCAGGCGAGCCGGGGGACGTCACGCAGCTCCATGAGCCCATCCTAACAGCCCGGGGGCTGCGGCTCGGCCAAGGGTGCCGGCGAAGCGCCGGTCTGGGCGCGAGACTCGCGAACCGGCGCACGGGTGCCGGCGGGCGGTGTAGGATGGCGCGCATCACGGAGCGCAGGGAGGTTGGGGCTACGATGGGACCGGAGGCGGCGCACTTCATCGACTGGTCGAGCTGTCCATCGCGCGAACTGGCGCCGGGCGTGGTGGCACGCTTTGCCGGCACCGAGCACATGATGCTCTCGCACGTGACGTTGCAGCCAGGCTCGGTCGTGCCGCTCCACAGCCACCCCCATGAGCAGGTGGGCGTGATGCTGTCGGGCAGCGGGGAGTTCACGATCGGCGGGGAAAAGCGCACGGTCCGGGCCGGCGACTGCTACCAGATCCCGGGCGGGGTAGGCCACACGCTGGTCGCGCACGAGGAAACGGTCGCACTCGACGTCTTCTACCCGCCGCGCGAGGACTACCTGGCCGACCTCAAACGGTAGCCGCGGGCGCCGGGCCGGCTGCCGGCGTGGCACAAAGAGCCAGGCGCCGCACCCGCGTGATCCTGGGCGTCCCCGAGGCGATTGCCGCAGCCGGCCGGGCACAAGAGGTCAGGCGCCGCAGCGCGAGCTGCACTCGCTGGGCAAGCAGCAGGGCCGGCACAGAGCGCCAGGGGCCGCAACAGCGCGAACGCCCCGAGCGCAAACGGCGCCGGCCCGCGTCACGCCCACCATCGGTCAAGGCACGGAAAAGCCCGCGGGGGGACCGTGGATCGGGATGTCCCACGGACCCCGCGGGCCGGTTCAGCGCGGGAGATGACGCCCTCGCCGTTCAGTTAACGTTGGCTGCCCGAGCCATCCTTGCGGTCGCGGCTGCTCTCGCCCTCGTCCGGGCGCGACGACGACGACGGCCGATTGCTCCCCGAGCTGCTGCTGCCGGACGACGACCCGGAGGTCGAGCCGGACGAGCCCGACGTCGTGCCCGTCGAGCCGGTCGCGCTTGCGGTGCGACCGGCCTCGCCCGAGAGGCCCGTGCCGGCGGTGCCGGCATCGCGGCTGCCGGAGCTGCCGCCTGTCGAGGCGGACGAGCTGCCGCTGCCGCTCGAGCCGCTCGCGCTGCCGGAGCCGCTGCTACTGCCGGTGCCGTGCGAGCTGCCCGTGGTCGAGCCGTGGCTGCTGCCCATCCCGGGGCCAGTGCCGGAGCCATGGCTCCCAGTACCAGAGCCGTGGCTGGTGCCCGAGGTCGACCCGTAGCCGCCGCCCGAGGTCGCGCCGTAGCTGCTGCCCGAGCTGCCGGTGGAGCCGGAGCGCGTGCCGCTGCTGCCGGCCTCGCGCGCGTTCTCGGCGAACCCGCCGACGAACTCGTCGCGATCCCGGCCGCTGCCCGAGGTCGGGCTGTTGCCCGTGCCGCTCATTGAGCCGGACGTGCCCGGGCCGGTCGGCGAGCCGTGGTGGCCGCTCCCGCTCATCCCGCCGTGCTGACCCGTCCCCAAGCCGGTGGAGCCGTAGCCGCTGCCGGTCTGGCCGTGGCCGCTCGATCCGCTGCCGGCGGTGCTGCCGGAGCCGTAACCGCTCCCCATAGTCGAGCCGTAGCCGCCGGTTTGGCCGTAGCCGGTCGAGCCAGAGGCACCAGTGCCGGCGTAGCTCCCCGCGTGGTGGCCGGCCACCTCCTGACCGTCGCCCGTCTTGCGGCCGTGCTGGTCCATCTGGTCGCCGCGCTGCCCGATCGTCCCGGCGGCAGCGTTGGCAGCCTGCTGCACCGTCTGCGAGAGCTGGCGGCCGACCTCCTCCGGGCTCTTGCCCTGCAGATCGTTGAGCCAGGCCTGCACCCGCTGGCGAAAGTCGCGTCCCGTCATCGGCGCAACGAGCAGGCCGATGATGACGCCGAGTAGGATACGAAACATCGCTGGCGCACCTCCCCAATCAAGTCCTCAGGCGGCGCCCGCCGGGGCGACCGGCTGCCGCGCTGGCGTCATAGGTTCTGCACAAACCGTGCCAGCAGGCTGCCTGCAACATCGGCCGCCGCGGCCGCGTCCAATCAACGCCGGTGTCCGCGGCGGCGCGACGCGCGCCCGGGCGACGGTCTGATCTCGACCGGGTGCGGCGGTCTCGACGCCGGCCGCGCCCTGGCTGGGGGAGAGGCCCGCATGTTCGCCTTGATCGCCATCGTCCTACTGCTCGTGCTCGGCTTCTGGATCGTCGGCAATCTGATCGGGTTGCTGCTGATGCTGCTCATGGCGGCCGCGGTCGGCTGGCTGGCCGACATGATCGTGCCCGGCGAGGTGCCCTACGGGCTCCCCGGGCTGATCGCGGTCGGCCTCGTCGGCGGCTGGATCGGCGTGCTGCTGTTCGGCCACATGGGGCCGCACATCCTCGGGATCCAGGTGGTCCCGGCGTTCCTCGGGGCGCTGATCCTCGCCTTCGTCATCCAGGTGGTGGCCGGCCGGCGCAGCCGCGCCTACTGAGCCCCTGCATCGCACCGGCCGACCGGCCGGGACCACCTCGGGTAGCTACCCTGACCGACACAACGGGAGGCGCCCGCCCCAACCATTCGGGGCGGGCGCCTCGAGTCTGCCGGGTGCGCGTGTCTCAGCCGCGGCTGGACCACGCCTCGACCACGCGCTGGTAGGCCGCCTCATCGTCCACGTCGTCGAGCCG
>JBHOQZ010000020.1:0-1284 GCA_042408635.1 Chloroflexota bacterium | reverse complement strand
GGCCGGGCGGCGCGCGCCGACGTCGGCGTGGCATCGGCAGCCGGCGGGAACCGGCCGTCGCGGATGGCGTGGTAGAGCCGCTCGACCGCCTCGCTCGGGCGGGCGTCGAGGTCCCACTCGAGCGCCGCCGCCAGGAGCTGGTACTGGCGCAGGGCCCGGCCGCGGCGTCGGGTGCGGGCGTAGAGGCGTATCAGGGCGGCGTGGCCCTCCTCGAAGGTCGGGTCGGTCGCAACGGCGCGTTCGAGTGTCTCGGTGGCGCCGGCGATGTCGCCGGCGGCCGCGAGCAGACGGGCGTACTCCTCGAGCGCGCCGAGGTACGTCCAGCGCAGTGCGTCGCGCCGCCGGGCGGCCCATTCGGCGTCCGTGTCGTCGGGGAGCAGGTCGCCGCGGTAGTGGGCGAGCGCCGCCTGGTAGAGCGCCGGGTCGGCGGCGTGGCGCGCCGCGGCGAGGGTCGTCTCGAACGCCTCGACGTCGATCCAGAGCGGCACCCCGGCACAGAGCGTCACGATCTCCCCCTCGAGGCGCAGGTAGATCGAGGCGGCGGCGCTGACGAGCGCCGGTTCGAGGGCGCGGCGCGCGACGTAGAGAGCACTGTGCAGGTTGTTGGCGGCGGCGGTCGGCGCCAGGTCGGGCCAGAGCGCGGCCATGGCCTGCTCGCGGTGGAGGAGGTGGCGCGGCGCCAGCGCCAGCAGCTTGACGAGGCCGCTCGCCTTGCGCCGGTTGCGCCAGGCCGCGGGGTCGACCGGGCTCGGGCCGACCCAGACGCGGAATTCGCCGAGGAGGTGGAGCCGCAGCCCGGCGCCGGCGTCCGGCCGCCCCTGCTCTGCCATCGTCATGCTCGGTCCCCGGCGCCGGCGCGACCGGTGACGCATGGGGGCATCGTCCGGGGCGCGGCGCACCTGATCGCCGGTGGGCTCGCCGGCAAACGCCACCCGGCGCTCACCCTACGAGGCAGTATTGGGTTGGCCTGAACCTAAGTCAAGGTTCCGTACACGACCGCAGCCGGACAGCTCCGTTACGATGTCGGCTTGCTGCCAGAGGACGGCACCGGCGCCACGCCCGCGCACCGCGCCTGCCGCCCGGCCGCCGGGCCCAACCGACGGCGCGTGCGGCCGGGATCGGGGGCATCCGGATCGTCACTCGCCCAGAGGCGGCGTCCCGGGCGCCCCCAGCACCCGGCTAGTTGCGCGGTGGAAGCTCCCAGTCGGCGCTGCGCGAACCGCCCACTCCGACCGGCACCGCCGGTCCGAGCTCCAGGCCGTCAGGCGGGCCGGGCGCGGGTGC
>JBHOQZ010000019.1:0-1820 GCA_042408635.1 Chloroflexota bacterium | reverse complement strand
GCTCTGCGAGGGCAAGACGTTCGGCTTCGCCTACGCCCGCGCGCCGGGCGAGATCGAGTACACGCGCCGGGGCGAGATCCTGACCTGCGCCTGGCACGGCTGGGAGTTCGACATCCGCACCGGGCAGTCGTGGTGCGACCCCGAGCGGCTGCGCGTGCGCCGCTACCCCGTCAGCGTCGAGTCGGGCGAGGCGCTGCGCCCGGCGGAGCCGGCGGCACCGGCCGGCGGTCCGCCGGGCAAGGTGCCCGGACCCTACGTCGCCGAAACCTACCCGGTGTCGCTCGACGGCCGGTACGTCGTCGTCGAGATCGGCGGCTGAGCCGCCGGGCTGGCCGGCCTGATCGACGCCCGACCGGACCCGACCGCGGATCGCCGGCCCCCGGCGCGCCTGGCGGCGCTGCGGGCGATGCTAGCGGCGGCCGGGCCGGCCCTGGAGCGGCAAGCCCGGCCCGCCGCCGAGGCACACCTGGCGGCGCTGCGCGCGCTCTACGAGCCGTACGCGCAGACGCTCTGCGCCTACCTGCGCGTGCCGATGAACGACTGGTTCCCGATCCCGGCGACCGAGCGGCGGGACGAGCTCGATCTGCCGATCGACGAGCTGCTGATCGCGCGGATCGAGCCCGGACCTAGGCGTTCGCCCAGCTCTGGAGCCAGGCGCGGTAGGCGGCCTGGAACTCGGCCCACGACTGGCCGAAGGTCGCCCGGACGCTCTCCTCCCAGTCGCGGGTGCCGACGTAGCGGTCGGCCAGCGCCCAGAACTGGTCGATGCCGCCGCGCGCCTCGGCGATGTAGCGCACGCCGTTGGCGCTGAGCGCGTAGGCGAGGCCCACCTCGGCCGGCACCTGCGTCTCCTCGTTGAAGATGCGGCTGTCGGCCCAGTCGAGCGGCGTGTCGCCGATCTGCCCGTCGTTGAAGCCGACGACGATCGTGCCGCGCGAGAAGCTGCCGGCGAGCCACTCCGACATCCCCTCGTTCATCCACGGCTTGATCGACTTGCCGCCCATGCGCACGTGCGTCAGGTGGTGGCCGTACTCGTGCTGCACGGTGGTGAGGAACGGCGCATCGCCTGCCCCCGGCGCGCTCAGACCGTAGCCGTAGGACTCGGGCGAGCGCACGTGGAGCGTGCCGCCGGAGTAGTAGGCGTAGGCGCGGTTGGTCAGGCTCGGGTTGACGGCAAAGGTCGGGCTGACGGTGACGTAGATCTGCTCGGGGGCGTCGAACCCCGCCTTGGCGACGTCGAGGCGGTACGCCTCCTCGAAGAGCTGGGCGAGGTGGTCGATCTGGCCGGCGTCCCACTCGAAGTAGCGGATGCGGAAATGCTCGGTCTGCATCAGCTTGCGGGCGCCCAGCTCGGACTCGAGCGGCTCGGAGAGCAGCCAGCGGCCGTCGACGTTGCGGAAGACGTAGGTGCCGACCGCGGTGCTGGCGCCGAACTCGCGGAACGCCGGGAAGCGGGCGGTGAAATCGGCCTTGTAGAGCCCGCTCAGGGCGGGGCGCACCCGCGTGACGGTGTACTCGACCGGGCGGAGGCGGTTCTGCTCGGCGAGGCGCTGCCAGTTGTGGAACTGGTCGAGCACGATGCGGCGAAACGGCAGGTTCGTGCTGTCGAGCACGTCGCGCAGCAGTGCCTCGTTGCCGGTGCGCCGGGCCTCGGCGAAGCGATCCAGCGTCGCCTGGATGTCGGCCTGGATCTGCTCATCGGTGCCGGTCTGGGCGGTGGCGGTGCCTGGGCCGCCGAGGCCCGGCCCGGCCAGCGTCAGCGCACCCGCCGCCAGCGCCGCGCCGAGCAGCCCGAGCGCCCGGCGCCGGCTGGGGCGACA
>JBHOQZ010000016.1:0-1511 GCA_042408635.1 Chloroflexota bacterium | reverse complement strand
GCGGCGCGCCCGGCGCCAGCCCGGTCAGCGCGAGCGCGGCGGCGATCAGCGCAGGAACCAGTCGAGTGGCGGCGGCGCACCTCAGCAGCAGGCGCGGGCGGGGTGAGTCTGGCCGTCCGGGCGCGCCATTCGGGTGGCGCGCGCGGAGCGCGGCCGGGAAGCTTTCGAACATTGCCGGTTGCCTCCTGTTGGCGGTGTGATCTCGGGGTAGGACACGGTGTGCCCCGCGGGCGCACCAATCGGGCTGGCGAGACGTGGACCGGCGCTCACCGCTTCCCCTGCAACTCCGGGGCCGGATCGATCTCGACAACCGGGCGTCCCAGCGCCGTGATGCCGCCGGGACGCAGCGCGGCCGGGTCCAGATCGGGGTAGCGTCGGGTGAGGTTGTCACGATACCAGGTGTAGGGCAGCAGGCGACCGTCCACCACGACGACGTCGGGCCGGTCCCCGAGCGCCTGGCGGTACCACAGGCTGAAGGTAAGCGCGTCGCGCTGGGAGACGACGAGCGCGTCCGGCGGCGCCGCGGCGAGCGTCTCCCGCCCGAACCGCTCCGCCGCCCGGTCGGCGCTGAGGTCTACCTCGGGCGCCACCGTCCAAACGCGGACCAGCACGTGCAGCACCAGGCCAGCAGTCGCGGCCATGGTCGCGCCGGGCCCCAGGCCAGGCGGTTGCCGACCGACCCCGTTCCAGGCCCGATCCAAGGCGTGGCAGATCGCGAGCAGCCAAGCAGCGCCGACCCCGGCGAGGATCGCCAGCAGGCAGAGCGCCGGCAGCAGGTAGACCTCGTTCCCCTCCGCCGGATAGAGCGCCCGGAAGGCAATCGTGGCGGCGGCCAGCGCGGCGATGCCGAGGAGCTCGCACCGGCTCCTGCGCCAGAGGTCGAGCGCGCCGAGCAGCGCGAGCGCGGTCCCCGTCGGCGTGAGCTGTCCGGCCAGGAGTAACAGGCTCTCGCCGACCCGCCCGAGCAGCAGCGAAGGCGTGAGCGGGGCGAGCAGGGGCCGGTACTGCGCGGCGCTGACCACGTCCCAGAAGCGCATCGGGGTCGACGGATCCCCCCAGTTGGCGGTTGGGCTCGCTGCCGCGCGCAGCGGCAGGTAGGCGAAGACCGCTAGCCCCAGGCAGCCCGCGAGCAGGCAGGCCACGGCAAGACGGCAGCGGCCACCCGCGCTCGTCCGGCCGAGCCCGCCGCCGATGGCCCCATCAAGTGGGCTCAGGAGCAGCCAGGCAAACCCAACGGGCGCGGCGACCGCAAGCTGCGGGAGCACGCCCAAGCCCAGGCCGGTCAGCGCGGCCGCCGTCACCGCGCGCGCCCGCGTCAGCCGGCGCGCGCCCAGCCGGAGCGCGGCAAGGGTGGAGAAGACGAGCAGGCCGGGCGCGTAGACCTCGGTCACGGTCGCCTGCGACCAGAGGAGCGGCGAGAACGCCATCAGCCAGGAGCCCGCCGCCGCCCCGACGGCCGGTAGTGCCCGCGACCCGGTGGCTGGCGCCGCCGTCGCCTGTGAGGCGAGCCG
>JBHOQZ010000114.1:0-1561 GCA_042408635.1 Chloroflexota bacterium | reverse complement strand
GGGTGGCTCGCTCACGATCATCGCCACCTGCCTGGTCGAGACCGGCTCGCGGCTCGATGATGTGATCTACGAGGAGTTCAAGGGCACCGGCAACATGGAGTTGGTGCTCGACCGGCGGCTCCAGGAGAAGCGGATCTTCCCCGCCATCGATATCCTGCGCAGCAGCACGCGCCGCGAGGAGCTGCTGCTCGAGGAGCCGGTGCTGCGCATGGTCTACACGCTGCGCCGCATGATCAACGCGATCGGCGCCGCCGAGGGCACCGAGGCGCTGATCGAGCGCATGCGCAAGACCAGCAACAACAAGGAGTTCCTCGCCACCCTCACCCGCGAGCTCTGATTCCCGCCCACGTTGCCGGGCGCACGGCGCTGATGGACATTCAGATGCCCCGTGATGACCTGGCGGAGCCCCGGTAGGGCTCGGAGGCAACCTGCCTCCGAGCCCTACCGGGGCCTCTTGCACACCCGGCCCGACCGAACAGGGCCGGTTCTCGGTCAGCGCGGGGGGACGCCGAGCTGGATGTTGGTGTCGGTGAGCTGGCGCGAGTCGAGCGTGTTGCCGATGACGTTGTTCTGGGCGTCGTAGACCGCGATCTGGCGCTGCCCGCCGACATTGATCCGCGTCGCCTGGTCGTAGTACTCCTGGATGCCGTCGCGCGGGATCACGAACCGGCGCGAGGGCGGCCCGCCGTTGGGCGTGGGCGGCGCCGACGGGTCGATGAAGCCGATCGGCTCCCGGTTGGTCACGATCCAGACGGTGATCGTCTTGCCCATCACCGTCATCTGTCGCTCGGCGCTCACCCGCCACTCGACGCCCTGGCTGTTGAACTCCTTGCCGATCGCCAGCTCGAACTTCGGCGGCATGTAGGTGTCGATGAACTGCTCGCCCGAGACGATCTCGCCGGTTGTTGTGTCCATCAGCACTTCATACGTGTCGGTCTGCTTCTGCTCGATCAGGCCGGGCGTGTAGGCGGTGTAGGTGTTGCGCACGCGCAGCCGGTTCGGCTCCGAGGCCGCCAGGAACTCCTGCCGCGCCTGGTAGGCGCGGTTCGACGACGGCCCTTGGTAGTCCTGCAGCAGCCCGTCCCAGCGCAGGAAGCTGCCGACGGTGAACGGCAGCTTCACCACCACGGCGGTCGTGGTCGAAACGGTCGCGGTCGCGTCGGTCGCGGTCGGGTCCGTCACGCTCGCATCGGGGGTGCCTGGGTCGAGCGTGGTGGTGATGCCAGCGGTGGCGGTGAGGGCAGGCGTGCCGCTGACACTCGCCGTGGCGGTAATCCCGGCCGTGCCGCTCAGCCCGGCGGTCGTGATCACACCCGTGGTGCCGGCCACCCCGGCAGTCGACGTCACCGCGGCGGTCGGCGTCACCCCACCCGTCGGGGTGACCTGGCCCGTGGCCGTGACCTGCGCGGTCGCGCTCACCTGTCCGGCAGCACTGGGCGAGCCTGCGGGGGGTGCACCGGCGCTTCCGCCCGCGGGCGGAAGCGCCGGGACGACCGGTGCCGTGGCCGCCTCGGCCGGGGTGACACCCCCGCCGCCGGCCGCGCCCGCCGGGCCGCTCCCG
>JBHOQZ010000014.1:0-1073 GCA_042408635.1 Chloroflexota bacterium | reverse complement strand
CGGCTCGCTGACGCCGGAGGCGGCCGAGCGGGTCGAGCGCGATGTCGATGGTCGAGGTCTCGGCGCCGAGGTGGAAGCTGACCGTGGGTGCGCCGAGCTCGGCGACGAACGCCGCCGAGAGGAGGTGCTGCGCCGTGTGCTGCTGCATGTGGTCGTAGCGGCGTTCCCGGTCGATCGTGGCGCGCAGCCGGCCCGGTGTGACAGCCTCGGCCTGCAGGGGCCGGTCGAGCAGGTGGAGCACCGCGCCGTCGGCCTCGCGCTCGACCACCTCAACCACGCGCGCCGGGCCGATCCGGCCCGTGTCGTGCGGCTGGCCGCCGGAGGTGGGGTAGAAGTAGGTCTGCCGCAGGATGAGCGCCGGCCGGCCGGCGTGCTCGAGCGCCTCGGCGACCTCGGCGTCGAACTCGGTGGTGTAGCTATCGAAGTAGTAGGCGCGCGGGCTCGTGGGCCGCGCGCCGGCATCCGGCCCCGGGCCGGGCGACCGCGGGTCGCTCAATCGTCCAACCTCGCCAAGCTCGCCGCCGCGCCAGGCCGCCCGCCTCGTGCGGGCCGGGGGGTGGCGGCGCTATGCCGTGGGCATCATAGCGACCTCGTGCACGACGCGCGCGAGGTCGGCCCGGCGGTAGGGCTTGGCGAGGACGGCCGTGATGCCGCGCCGGCGGGCGGTCTCGGGGTCGATCTCGGCGCCCCAGCCGGTAGCGAGCACGACCGGCAGCCCGGGCCGGCTCGCGTGGATGCTGGCGGCCAGGTCCCAGCCGTTCATGCCGTTGCCCAGGCCCAAGTCCGAGATCACCAGGTCGAAGACGCCGGCCGCGAGCCGCTCGAGGGCCTCGCCCGCCGAGGTGGCGGTGGTGGCCTCGTGGCCGTCGGCCTGCAGCATCATCGCCACCATGGTCGCAAGCATCGGCTCGTCGTCCACGACGAGCACGCGCAGCGTCCGGCCGGGCGTGGCCCTCGAGCGGCTCGCGGCCGGCGTCTTCGACCTGGTGATCTCGGACTTGGGCCTGGGCAACGGCATGAACGGCTGGGACCTGGCCGCCAGCATCCACGCGAGCCGGCCCGGGCTGCCGGTC
>JBHOQZ010000012.1:0-3837 GCA_042408635.1 Chloroflexota bacterium | reverse complement strand
CCGCGCCGGGGCGGCGGTGGCGGTGCTCGACCTCGATCTGGACGCCGCCGAGGCGACCGCGCGCGACCTCGGGAACTGCGGCCGGCGGGCGCTGGCGCTGCGCGCCGACGTGACCGACCGCGCCTCGGTCGAGGGGGCGCTCGCCGATGCCGAGGCCTCCTTCGGCCGGATCGACATCCTGGCGAACGTTGCCGGCGGCAGCAACCGCGTGGCGCCGCGCCTAGAAGACCTCAGCGACGATGATTGGGACGCCGTGGTCGGCTTCAACCTGCGCAGCGCCTTCCTCGTCACCCGCGCCGTCGTGCCCCTCATGCGCCGCCACGGCTATGGGCGCATCGTGAACGTCGCCTCGCTCGCCGGCCGCTTCCGCAGCGTCACGGGCACCGTTGCCTACGCGGCCGCCAAGGCCGGGGTAATCGGCTTCACCAAGCACGCCTCGGCCGAGCTGGCCGGCTACGGCATCACGATCAACGCCGTGGCGCCCGGCCTCATCTTCACCGAGCGCGTCCGCGCCACCTTCGAGCGCAAGCCGCCGGAGGCGCGGGCCGCCTTCCTCGCCTCGGTGCCGCTGGCGCGACCCGGCACGGCCGACGAGGTCGCCGCCGCGATCGCGTTCCTCTGCACCGACGGCGCCAGCTACATCACCGGCGCCACGCTCGACGTCAACGGCGGCGTCTGGAGCGTCTGACGCACCCACCCGGGGCGAATGGTTCCTCGCCCTCGGCAGGCGAAGTGATGATGTGTCTAGAGCGTCTGAGGCTGCCAAGCGCTGCCGGGGCGTGCGGTCGGAGCCTGTTCACACCCGCCGCCGGTGGCGTGACCGCTTACAGGCCGAGCCGACCGCGGACCGCGGCCAGCGGGGGGCGGCGCGGGTCTGCGCAAGTAAGAAGTCGCCCCGGGGGTGATGGAACTTGCCGAACTAGCGCGGGGGCACGGTCGGCCGGCTGAAGCCCACGCGACGGGACGATCCCGCCGAGTCCCGGCTTGGGCCAACCTCGTCCTGCCTTCGCGCCAGCTTCAGCCGGCCGACACTCACCCCAGCACCATTTCCGCATCTTCCATAACCCCCGGGCTCAGAGTGCGAAGCCCCACCGGGGGCTGGGACGCGTACGCGTGAGCCGGCTTCAGCCCGCTTCGCAGCCTGAGCGCGGGGATTGAGCCCCGCGCGGGCTGGGCTGGCCGTTTCCAGCTGGAGATCGCAACGATCATCAGCGGGCTTCGCAAGCTGAGCGCGGGACTTCGAGCCCCGGGCGGGCAGCCCCGGGCGTCCCATCCGGAAATGAGCAGACCCGGCGGGCGCCAAGCTGCTTCCTGGGAGGTGGCGCGGCCGGCTTGGCCGGCACGGCGCTCGCCCGATTCCGCACCGTATCAAAGGAAGCAGTCAGCGCGGAGTCGGCACCGGCGTTCGCGCCGGCGGCGTGGGCGTGGCGGTGCCGGGCGGTGGTGGCGCGATTCGGTTGTTCGGCAGGTTGCCCACCTCGACCGGGTTGCGCGTCGGCGCCGCGACCTGGGTCGGCGTCGGGGTGCGGGTCGGCGCGGGCGTGGTCGTCGGCGTCGGCAGCGGCGGCTGGATCGGTACGCTGATCCGCACCGTGTTGTTGTCGTGCCGGCGCTCGACGTCGCTCGTGAAGCGCACCTGCGCGTACACCTCGCGGGTGCCGACGACGTTCGAGACGTCCCACTCGATCCTGGCCGTCGACTTGAAGCCAGCCCAGATTAGGGGGATCACCTCGTGGCCGATGTAGGTGCCGCCGGCGCGCGGGTCGCCGTCGTAGAGGTAGACTGGCACGTTGCTGAAGTGGCCGCCGGTGGCGTGGACGGGCACCGTGATCCGCAGCAGCCGACCGTTGCGCGCTGCGGCGGCTTGGCGGCTGTCGCGTGGCTCCCCCGTGACGCGCTCGACGGTGACGTTGCCTGGGCGGATGGCCAGGTCGGGCGCCTGCCCAGGCAGGGCCAACGCCCGCGGCGTCCCCTTGGTAAGACCGCGGGCGGTGACCGCGCAGGGATCGTCGCCCGAGCCGTTCGCCGCCAGCACGGTAACGTTGTTCCAGCCACTGTTGTTCGCCTTGTGGACCTCCGGCTGCTGGTTGTTCGGGTCGAGCGTGACCCAGACCGCGTAGCAGCCGGCGCTCGGGGGCGTGAAGACCTGCTGGATCGTCGTGGTGCCCTGAGCCGCCACCGCGTTGATCGTCTGGGTGGCGATGACCTGGCTCGTGCCGCTGGAGTTCGTGTAGCCGATCGTGGCCTGGAGCGGCGGCAGCCCCGGGTTGGCGGGGTTGGGGAACCCGACCAGGCTGTAGTTGCGGACCGTCGCGGTGATCGTGAGCGGCGTGCCGGCGGTCGGGGTCAGCGGGCCGCTCACCTGGATGTCGGGCGTGAAGGTGGGGTTGTTGCTGCTGCCGCGGTTGGGCTGGTTGAAGGCGAAGTCCGGCTGGTTGTAGACCTGCTGCCAGAGGGTGGGCACCGTGGCATTCGTGCTGGGCTGCGTCGTCCAGATCGCGCGCAGCGCGGTGCTGCTGGCGTAGTAGAGGTAGGCGTTGAAGGCGAAGCTCCAGTCCTGCGGCGTCACGCCGCTCAGCCAGTTGCTCGGCAGCGGCGTGGGGGTGGGCGCCGGGCCGAGGGTGAGGCCGAGCGTCGGACGCGGCGCGCCGGCGGCCGGTGAGGCACCGGCACCGGGCACGCCAATGGCGCTCAGGAGCGCCGTGCTCGATCCGGCGATCGGGCAGAGGCTCGAGCAGAGAGGCCCGGCGGCGTAGCAGCAGTTCGCCAGCCCCGGCATGTTGAAGAAGATGCTGGTCGACTGGCTGTAGGTCGTCTGCTGCGTGCTGATCCTGTCGTTCTGGTAGCTGCCCTTGAGCTGGTTCGCCCAGATGTTGGTGAGGCCGAAGGAAGCCTGCGCCTGCGCGCTCTGGCTCGTCGTGGTCGACTGGCTCGAGGTCGTGCCCGCCGAGTAGCCGATCTGCTCGGTCCACGAATCGCCGCCGAGCTGCTCGGTCAGGACACCTGGCAGCTTGCCCCCGACCAGGTTCGTCTGCATGTCGGGCACCGCCTGGGAGATCGGCGTCGTGGCCGCCGGGCGCGGCGGGTAGGAGAGGATGTTGGCCGGCTCCACCTGGGGGATGTACCAGTTGAGGCTGCCGCCGCTGCCGCCGGTCGCGTTGGTCGTGCCGGCGCAGTAGCCGGAGCCCGTGGCGCAGGGCAGCAGGTTGGGGAAGGCGATGGTCATGTAGCCGGTGGGCTGGGTCGCCGAACCCTGGTAGAGCGCGTATTCCCAGAGCGTGGTGTCGGTCTCGTTGAAGAAAACGTAGTCGTCGGGGATGGCGTAGACGCCCTGCTGGGTGGTGGTGGTCTGGCTGTTGGTGGTCGAGTTCTCGAAGTTCTGCCCGTAGGTGTAGCTGAGCGAGGCGTTGAGCGCCTCGTCGGTGTTGCCGAGCGTGAGCTGGTCCGAGAACGACCACGAGTTCTTGATCGTCAGCCCCTGGGTCGTGCTGTTCTGCTGCGAACTGGCGAAGCTGATGGCGGGGCAGTTGTTCCAGGCGTAGGGAGTGCAGTTGCTCGTGTCGACGTCGTTGACGTTGACCGTCACCGCGTTCGGCGCGCCGATGTCGGGGAAGACGTCGATGTGGGTCGGTGGCCGCTGGAGCACCCCGTTGATCGTCACCAGGCCCGGCACGCCGGTGACGCTGATCGGCACGGCGCGCGTGCTCTGGCCGGCGAAGTCCCCGCTGACCAGCCCGATGCCGCCCCAGTCGAGCGTCTTGCTGAAGCTGGGCGAGCTGCCCACCTGCTTGACCGAGCCGTTGCCCTTGCTGTCCACACTCAGCTCCCAGAGGGTGA
>JBHOQZ010000010.1:0-1115 GCA_042408635.1 Chloroflexota bacterium | reverse complement strand
CGGCTCGGGCTGCTCTGGATGGGCGCCTGGGGCGTGCTGCTCTTCTTCTTCCCCGAGCCGTTCCTGCGCGTCTTCACCGACGACCCCGTCCTGATCGCGACGGCGGCGCCGGCGCTGCGCGTGGTGGCCGTCGGGCAGCCGTTCTGGGCCGCCTCGCTGGTGCTCACCGGCGCGCTGCGCGGCGGTGGGGAGACGCGCTTCCCGATGTGGGCGGCGCTCGCCGGCATGTGGCTGATCCGGGTGCCCGTCGGCTACCTGTTCGGGATCGTGCTCGGGTTCGGTCTGCCCGGCGTTTTCTGCTCGAACGCGCTCGATGCCGGCGTGCGCACGCTCGTCGCCTGGCTGCGCTACCGCGGCGGCCGCTGGCACCGCCTGAGCATCTAACTGCCGCCGCGAGACTCTACCGCACCCGAGTACGGCCCGACGCCGCGCCGGGCACCGCACCCTCCGCCGGCTGAGCCGTTGCCTGGCATAGCTTTTGCCTCGCTGGCAGCGTCGACAGCCAATCGAGAGGGGATGTGGATGACGAGGCATGTGATCGGCCTCTTCCCGAGCCAGGCGGAGGCTGACCGGGCACTCGAGCTGCTGGAGCGTGCGGGGATCGACCGCGGGCGCATCGGCGTGGCGCTGATGGATCGGGAGCAGGAGCGCGTGGTGGCGAGCCAGCTCGGCTCGCACCCCAACTGGAAGGCCGCCGGGCAGGAGGCCGCGAAGTACAGCGCGCTCGGCGGGGTGGCGGGGGTGATCGCGGGCGTGGCCGCGCTTGCCATCCCCGGCGTCGGGCCGGTGCTGGCGGCCGGGCCGCTGGCGGCGGCGCTGCCGGCGCTGATCGGCGGCGGGATGGGTGCCTTCTCCGGCGCGCTGGCCGGCCTCCAAGGGCTGGCGGTGCAGGATGACGACCTGAAGCTCTACGCGGAGGGGCTGCGCAACGGCGGCGTGCTCATCTCCTGCCAGGCGCCCGACGCCGAGGTGGCGGAGGTGACGCGCCTCTTCCGTGAGGCAGGCGCGCAGGACCTCGACGTGCAGCGGCGCGGCGTCGCCGACGTCGAGCAGTTCAACGAGACCCCGGCCGGCTGATCGAGCCCAGACCAGTCCGGCCCGGTCGGCCGCTCCGA
>JBHOQZ010001039.1:0-1070 GCA_042408635.1 Chloroflexota bacterium | reverse complement strand
CCGACGCGGTCCGGCGGCAGGCGGTGACGACCCTGGGCGCGCTTGTGCTCGGCCTCTACGTCGAGCGCGCGCTCGGCTCGCCGGCCCGTCGGGTCGGGTGGAGCCGACCGACGGTCGCCCCCGTGAGGTGGCCCCAGAGGGGTGTGAGCAGGGCGCCGAGGAGCGCCCCGGCCAGCACCTCGAGGCCGAGCATGCCGGCGAAGAGGGCGATCTTGGCGGTCTTGCCGAACGTGTTCGTCACCCAGGAGAAGACCGGCAGCGGCACGAACCCGGTCGAGCCGTCGGCCAGGATTTCGGCGGACATGCGGATCTGGTAGGTGGACATCAGGGCGAACGAGGTCGCCACGAGCGCCAGCCCGCCCAGCAGACCTGCCAGCAGGCCGAAGAGCCACTTGCGCGAGCGCACCATCGCGATAGCCTCCTTCAACGCCAGCCCGCCGCGCGCGACCTGCCCGGCGCGGCGCACCCTCATCGTCCCACGCGCATGTTACGGCGTCCTTACGCGCCGGGATCAATCGGGTCGCGCGCCGGTCGGCGCGGGTCGCGCCGGCGAGCACGCGGTCCGGCTGGGCCGGGATCAACCGTGCCGCCGAGGCGCGGGCGCGAACCGTGGTCCAGGCGCACCCCGGTGCCGGCCGCGGTCGATGCTGGCGCGGCGGCGTAAGCCTGGCGTAAGCTGGGCGGGCGATACTCGGTGTCGGGGCGGGCGTCGCTCCGGCGTGGTCCGGTGGAAGCAGGCCGGGGTGCGGTGTGGACCGGGACAAGGTTCTAGTCGTCGACGATGAGCCGATGGTGCGCGAGGTGCTGGGCCGCTACCTCGAGCGCGACGGCTTCGCGGTGAGGAGCGTCGGCAGCGGCGCCGAGGCGCTGCGCCTCGCGCAGGAGTGGTGGCCCGACCTGGTGCTGCTCGACCTCATGCTGCCCGAGCTCGACGGTCTGGAGGTCTGCCGGCGGCTGCGCGCCGTGCGCCCGGTGCCGATCATCATGCTCACAGCCAGGGACGACGAGGCGGACAAGCTGGCCGGGCTGGGGCTTGGCGCCGACGACTACGTCACCAAGCCGTTCAGCCC
>JBHOQZ010001038.1:0-13932 GCA_042408635.1 Chloroflexota bacterium | reverse complement strand
ACCTCGCCACTCATCCACTTCGCCACCCGCTGGGACCGCCTCCACAAGCGCTTTGGCCGCGCCCCCTGAGGCACGCGACCCCGGGCGAGCGGGCGCACGTCCGCCGAGGCGGGGAACGACCTTGCCGCTCTCTGCCAGCTCTAGCGGCCCGAGGCGGCCCGGAACCCGGCGACGCGACCGTGTCAGGCCGCACGCCGGGCGCGTTCGGGACGCGCTTCAGGCTCGACCGCGCGCTCCGGCTGGGCGATGTCGGGACGACCACCGCGCAGCCGGACGCGGCGGTCGAGCTCGGGGCAGGCGAGGTAGCGCGCCACGCGCCGCCAGCCCGCGCGTTCGGACCAAGTGTTCATGCGCAACCGCCGTCGAACATGTGCTCTAGTGTCAGTCTAGCAGGCCGCGCCGCAAGCGCAAGGCGCGACCGTCAACACGGCACCAAAGGGCAGACCCCGTGCCGATCGGCACGGGGTCTTGGGTGGTACGCCCGAGAGGATTCGAACCTCTGACCTTTGGGTCCGCAACCCAACGCGCTATCCACTGCGCCACGGGCGCTCGTCTCGCCAGGACTGGAGCGGAGGGGGAGGGATTCGAACCCTCGACAGGGTTGCCCCTGTAGCGGTTTAGCAAACCGCCGCACTAGACCGACTATGCGACCCCTCCACGGGTCTCGGCGGGGGCCCCGGCCGCTCCCGCCCGTCCGCCGCCGAGGCGGCTCGCGGCTGGCCCGGCGGAGAGGGAGGGATTCGAACCCCCGGGGCTTGCGGCCCAGCTGTTTTCAAGACAGCCACCATAAACCACTCGGACACCTCTCCGGGTCCCGCAGCGAGCAGTATACCACAGACGCCGCCCCTGTCAAAAGCAGACGAACGTGCACGAGCCCCCGCCGACTCCGGTTGATCTCGGGGTCTGTATGCCTCGCTTGACCTCGCGATCTCCTGCGAGCGGGGGAACCGCGCTACGACGGCGTGGCGGACCGCCGGCGGCGGACGGTTTCGGGCATGGTGAGCGCCATCAGGAAGGGAAGGAGCAGGCCGGCGCAGGTGGTGAGGCCGAGGCTAGATAGGCCGGCGGACTGGATCAGCAGTCAGCCGAGATTCGGGGCGGTGATGGCGGCAGCGCCGGACACGGTGTCGTTGACGCCGATCGCGTGACCACGCTCCGCCGGCAGCGTCGCGTCGGCGATGGCGGCCGAGGCGGCGACGTAGCTGCACGACCAGCCGAGGCCGACCGGGAAGATGCCGGCCGTTGCAACCCCATAGGCCGGGCTGCTGGGCACAAGGAAGGCGCCGATGACGCTGATCGCGGCGCCCGCGAGGAGCACCGGCCGCCGGCCGACCATGTCGCAGAGCCGGCTCAGCGGCAGCGAAAAGGCGAACATCCCGAGGACGTGGGGCGCGACGGCCACAGAGATCTCGGGCAGCGTGTGGCCGTGGTGGGCGAGCGTCAGCGGCGTCAGCGCCATCATCATCGCCTTCGTGCCTTGCGCTGCAGCGCTATGCGCGATGGCCTTCAGCCGGGTGGTGTCCGACAGCAGCGACACCATGGAGAGCGCCGCCGGCAGCGGCTGCTCCCCCTGGCTGGCCAGCGTCTCCGCCGGGTAGTAGTGGTCTAGGTTCAGGGCGATGTCGCGCGAAACGGGACGAATCAGCCAGACGACGACCATGCACGGCAGGATCAGGGTCGGGATGTACAGCCAGGCCGTGGCGATGACGTCGAGCCCGAGGGAAGGCGCCGCCAAGGTGGCTGGGTTGATCAGGATCGGCCCCCCGGCGCGCCAACCAGCAACCCGGTCAGGACGTCACCGAGACCTTCGGCCCGGCGGTTGGGCGGGAACATGTCGGCGGCGGCGAGACGGAGCTGCTGGGCTGCGCCGACGCCGAGGCGGAAGAGCAGCAGCGTCGCGCAGAAGAGGGGAAACGTTTCCAGGGCCTGGGAGATGCCCAGGCCGATCGCGCCGAGGAAGCTCAGGGCGAGGCCGATCAGCAGCCCGACGCGGCGGCCGCGGCGATCCGACAGGCGACCGATCGGGTACGCGACGAGGAACCGGCTGACCCCGAGCGCTCTGTAGCCGAGGCCGGAGAAGGAGCCCAACCGCAGCAACTGCTCGATCATTAGGGCGCTCAGTGTAGGCACCATCTGGTTGTCCGTGCCCACGATCGCCTGCGAAACGGCCAGCAGCACCGTGTTCCGCTCGATCAGCCCCGGAATCCGGCGATCCCGGGCCACGGACTGGCCGGTGTGACCGGACGCGTGATGCGCCGCCGAGAGCGTCGCCGCCCTCCCAGTTCGGGCCGGCACCTCGTTCACGCGTCGCAACCGATCCCCGACCGAACGATCTGGCCGTCGCACGCCGCGGCCTTCGCCCCGGCGTAGATTTGACGGCTCCAGTTGCAAAGCGGCAGGATCCCATGCCGCGAAGGGCTGCAAGCAGGGACGGACTCGGGGCGGGCTCACCCAGCCGGCTCGATCACCGCCAGCCCGCCCATGTAGGGCTGCAGCACGTCCGGGACCACCACCGAGCCGTCGGCGCGCTGGTAGTTCTCGAGCAGGCAGGCCATCGTCCGGCCCACCGCCAGCCCCGAGCCGTTGAGCGTGTGGACGAACTCGGGGCGGGCGCCGGGCGCCGGTCGGTAGCGGATGTTGGCGCGCCGCGCCTGGAAGTCGGTGAAGTTGCTGCACGAGGAGATTTCGACAAAGCGGCCGAGCCCGGGGAACCACGCCTCAGGGTCGAACTTCATCGCGGCGGTGAAGCCCACGTCGGCCGTGCACATCTGCATCACCCGGTAGGGCAGTCGCAGCCGCTGCAGCACCGCCTCGGCGTTGCCGAGCAGCCGCCGCAGCTCGTCCCACGACGTCTCCGGCTCGACGAACTTGACCATCTCCACTTTGTCGAACTGGTGGACGCGGATCATGCCGCGGGTGTCGCGCCCGGCCGCGCCCGCCTCCCGCCGGAAGCAGGGCGAGTAGGCAACGTAGTTGAGCGGCAGCGTCCCCGGCTCGAGGATCTCGTCGCGGTGGAGGTTGGTGAGCGGCACCTCGGCCGTCGGGATGAGGTAGAGGTTGTCGGACGGGATGTGGTAGGCGTCCTCGGCGAACTTCGGGAGCTGCCCGGTGCCCTGCATCGACTCGGCCTTCACCACGAACGTCGGCCAGATCTCGGTGTAGCCGTGCTCGGTCGTGTGCAGGTCGAGCATCCAGTTGATCAGCGCGCGCTCGAGCCGCGCGCCGAGCCCGCGCAGCATGTAGAAGCGCGAGCCCGACACCTTCGAGCCGCGCTCGAACTCGGCGATCCCGAGGCGCTCGGCGATCTCCCAGTGCGGCCGCGGCGTGAAGTCGGGCGCCTCCCCGGTCGCCAGCCGGGCGGTGTCGCCCCAGCGGCCGACCTCGACGTTGTCGGCGTCGCTCGCGCCCTCGGGCACGTCGGGGTGCGGGAGGTTGGGCACGTAGAGCAGGAGCTCGTTGATTTGCGCCTCGAGCGCGCCCGCCTGAACCTCCAGCTCCTTGATCCGGTCACCGATCGCGCGCATCTCGGCGATCAGCTCCGGCGGCTTCGGGTTGAGCCGGGCGATCTCTCCCGAAACCTGGTTGCGGCGGGCCCGCAGCGCCTCGCTTTCGGCCAGGCGCGAGCGCCACTCCGCGTCGAGCCGCAGGATGTCGTCGATCGGCGCCTCTTCGTGGCGCTTGCGCAGCGCCTCGCGCACGGCGTCGGGGTGCTCGCGGATGAAACGCAGGCTCAGCATCTACGTCCTCAACTGCGGGAACAGGACGACCTCGCGGATCGAGCTCTGGTCGGCCAGCAGGATCGTCAGCCGGTCGATGCCCACGCCGAGCCCACCCGTCGGGGGCAGGCCGTGCTCGAGCGCGGTGACGTAGTCCTCGTCGATCAGGTGCGCCTCCTCGTCGCCCCCCTCGCGCTCGCGCAGCTGCGCCTCGAATCGAGCGCGCTGGTCGCGCGGATCGTTCAGCTCGCTGAACGCGTTGGCGATCTCCAAGCCGCCCATGAATGCCTCGAACCGCTCGACCGTGGCCGGGTCGTCGGCACGCGTCTTGGCGAGCGGCGAGAGCTCGACGGGATAGTCGGTCAGGAAGGTCGGCTGCATCAGCCGTGGTTCGACGAACTGCGACAGCAGCTCGTCGATCAGCTTGCCGCGCGATGGACTACCCTCGAAGCGCAGCCCGGCCGCGCGCGCCGCCTCGGCCAGTGAGGCGGCGTTGGGGTGCTGCGCGTAGTCGACGCCCGAGTGCTCGAGGATCGCCTCGCGCAGCGTCGTGCGCCGCCAGGGGGGTGTCACGTCGATTGCCTGGCCCCTATAGGTGAAGGTCCGGCCGCCGTGGACGGCGGTAGTTACCTCGGCGATCAGCTCCTCGACCATGCGCATCACGGCGTGGTAGTCGGCGTACGCCTCGTAGGTCTCGAGCATGGTGAACTCGGGGTTGTGCTTGGTCGAGACCCCCTCGTTGCGGAAGTTGCGGCCGATCTCGTAGACCTTCTCGAAGCCGCCGACCACCAGCCGCTTCAGGTAGAGCTCGAGCGCAATCCGCAGGTACATCGAGCGGTCGAGCGCGTTGTAGTAGGTAGTAAACGGCCGCGCCGTGGCGCCGCCGAACACGGGCTGGAGTACCGGCGTCTCGACCTCGAGGAAGCCGCGCCCTTCGAGGAAGCGGCGCATTGCGCTCACGATCTTCGCCCGGATGCGGAACGTCTCGCGCACCTCGGGGTTGACCATGAGGTCGAGGTAGCGCTGCCGTAGCCGCGTCTCGACGTCGGTCAGGCCGTGCCAGTGGCTCGGCGGGGGCCGCAGCGCCTTGGCGAGCAGCGTCACCTCGCGCGCCTCGACTGTGATCTCGCCGGTGCGTGTGCGGAAGAGCGGCCCTCGCACACCGATAAAGTCGGCGAGATCCAGGTTCTCGTTCCAGAAGGCGTAGGTGTCGGCACCGAGGATGTCCTGCTTCAGGTAGACCTGGAGACGGCCGGACTCGTCCTCGAGGTGCATGAAGGCGGCGCGGCCCATCAGCCGGTGCTGCCGGATCCGCCCGGCCACGCGCACTTCGTAGCTCTCCAGCTCGGGAAAGCGCGCCACCGCCTCGGCGAGCGTATGGGTGCGCGGGTAGCGCGCTGGGAACGGATCGATCCCCGCCGCCTCGATCCGTTCGAGCTTGGCGAGGCGGGCGGCGTAGTACTGGTCCTGCCGCACCTGCTCGGCGGCCCTCTCCTCGGCCTCGGCCTCCGCCGCGGCCGCGGGCGTCCCCTCGGTCTGCTGTAGCGAGTCGGCCACGCTGCCTCCCCGGCCCGCCCGCCCCCTGCTGCGACGCGATCCGTGCTTCCCCGGCGGTGGGCCATCGGCCATTATAGGCAGGGCGCGCCCGCGGTGCCAATGGCACCAGGCAGGCCGTGCGCAACCCGTCCGTGCGCTAGAATGGCCCGGGCCGCGCGGAGAGGCCCGGAAGGAGAAGACCGACGATGTCCTGGCGAATCGCCCGGCTGCGCCGGGTCGCGCTGGCCGCGCTGGCGCTGCCGCTCCTCCTGGCGCTGGCGCAGATGCCGGTCACTGCGGAGCCCACCCCCGCGCCGGCCGCCCAGAGCCTCTGCATCGGCACGCCGGTCGCCAACAAACTCTACGGCATCGACTGGTCCCCCTACACGCAATCCGGGCAGGCGCCGCCGGGCGCGGTGCCGCGCGCCCAGATCGACCAGCAGCTCCAGACGCTGTGCACCGCGAGCACCTGGATCCGCACCTACCAGGCGCAGTCGTTCTCGAGCGACGGCGCGAACATCGCCCAGCTCGCGCAGCAGTACGGCTTTAAGACCGCCGTCACCGCCTACCTCTGCAACACGTGGGCGTCCTGCCAGCAGAACAATCAGAGCGAGATCAACGCGCTCGTCCAGGCGGCGACGTCGGGCTACGTGGACGTCGCCATCGTCGGCAACGAGCCGCTCTTGCCGGCGCAGAACCTGACGGTGCAGCAGGTGCTCGACTACACGAACGAGGTGCGCACCGCGCTCCAGGGCGTCAAGAGCAACAGCGGCCAGCCGGTGCAGATCACGATCGGCTTCGCCTACAACGACGTGAGCAACCCGCAGCTCGTCGGCGCAGTCGACTTCGTCATGGTCAACGTCTACCCCTGGTGGGCCGGCACCTACGGCGTCTCGATCGACACGGCGCTCTCGAACTTTCAGACGAACTACAACAACGTCATCGTGCCCAACGCGCAGGGCAAGCGGGTCTGGATCGGGGAGACCGGCTGGCCGAGCGGCGGCAGCAGCTACGGCAGCGCCGTCCCCTCCCCGCAGAACGCCGCCACCTATGCAGTCCAGATCATCGGCTGGTTCCGCCAGCAGAACATCCCCTACCTCTACTTCGAGGCGTTCGATGAGCCCTGGAAGGGGCAGTACAACAGCTTCGAGGCGTTCTGGGGGATATGGAATGGCAGTCTCCAGCCTAAGCCCGGCATGAGCGCCCTGTTCCAGTAGGCGGTCCGCGCCAGCCCCTGTACAATCATCAACGCCCGTGACCGCTCCCTCGCCGGCTGGGGATGGGGAGCGGTTGAGACCGCTGGCGCGCGCGGCCCGTGCCGGCGCCGGCGGCCGCGCTGGCGGCGCCCACGTGCATGGAGGGAGCAACCGATGCCTGCCCGCCCACTCGGCCCGAGGCCGATGTCCCTTGCCTTGGCCTTGGCGTTCACGCTGGCGCTCCTGGTCGGCGGCGCGCCGCCGATCGGAGCCGTCGCACCCGACGCGGCGCCGGGCGCACCTGCGGCGAGGCCGGCGGCTCAGACGAGCATCAACCTGCTGGTCGTCCTGGCGCCCGGCATCGACATCAGCCTGGGCACCGCGAGCCATGACCCGTACCAGCGGGCGGGCACGGCCTTCGCCGCGATCCTGCAGGCGCTCGGCTGTCAGCCGGCCACCTCGGCGCCGCCGGCCGGCACCAGCCCGCTCGTGCCGTGCAGAGCGCCGACCATCGGCAGCTTCGCCTGGGTGCCCTACTCCTACGCCGGCGCCAGTGGCACCTGCCCGAGCGGCGCGATCAACCCCTACACCGGCCAGCAGACCGGCCAGCCGATCGAGCAATCGGTGGCGGCGCTGCAGGCGGTGGTCCAGTTTGCGCGCGGCTGTGCCGGGGTGGGGGCCAGCGTGCCGGTGTGGGCCATCGGCCACAGCCTGGGCGGCGCAGTCGCCTCCTACTGGGGCGCCGACCACCAGGACGCCTTCGTGCTCACGCTCGACTCGCCGGTCAACGGCATCTGGAATCCGAGCGACCTGGCGGTCTACTGCCAGAGCTCTGTCGGCCTGAGCGGGATCGTCAGCCCGGACGCCTGCCATTTCGCTGCCCAGCTCGCGCCGGTCTTCGTGGCCGCCCCGATCGTCGCGCAGCTCAACTCGCCTGCCGTCATCCGGAAGAACGGCCAGGCGAACGCTGCCAACCTCGCCAACCCGGCCGACCTGTTCGTGCCGAGCTGGTACGCGCTCAACCCGGCGGCACCCGACGGCAACCTGCTGCTGCCGAGCGCCACCTGCGCCAACGCGCCGCCGCCGCCGGGCGTGCCGCAGGCGCCGATCCAGCTGAACCACACTTGCGTGCTGGTTAGTGCGGCGGGGATCGTGGCGCAGATCGTCCACGGGGTCGACTGCCCCGGCTGCGAACTGCGGCCGCGCCAGCAGATCACGGTTACCGTCTGCGGCCTGCCGGCGTCGGCGACGCTCAGCGCCTCGCGGGCGGACCAGCCGATCGCGATCTCGCCGACGTCTTCGCGGGCCTGTCCGGGCGGGCGCGCCTTCACCATGCCCTGGACCGACGCGCTGATCCAGGTGAGCGTCGGCAGGCAGGTGGTGCTGCGGACCGGGGTGCTGCCCGCGCTCAACCAGGATCTGACGGTCACGGCGCAGGTCGGCCCGACGCCCACCCCGACGCCTGTGATCCCCGAGTTCTCGCCGCTCTGGCTGTTCGCGAGCGGGCTGCTGGCGCTCGGGCTCTTCGCCCGGCGGCAGCGGCGCCGCGGCCGTGGCGGTTAAGCCCGCCCGAATCGAGGCGCCGCGCCGAATCGCGGGTGGTGGTCGGGCAACGCGTGGTAGAATGTGGGGTGATTTTGCGGGAGAAGTGGTCGGGTGATCAGCGAGAAACTGGCGCGCCTCGTCGAGGAGGCGGCTCGGTCGGCTCAGGCGGCGGGTAAGCTGCCGGCAGGTCCCCTGCCGACGGTAGGGATCGAGCGCCCGCGCAGCGCCGCGCACGGCGACTACGCCACGCCCTTCGCGATGCAGTGCACGAAGATCATGAAGGTGCCGCCGCTCAAGGTGGGACAGGCGCTCGTCGAGGGGCTCGACGCGCCAGGCTTTCTCGAGCGCGTCGACCTGGCGCCGCCCGGCTTCATCAACTTCACGCTCTCGAAGCGCTGGCTTGCCCAGCAGGTGGACGAGATCGTGCGGGCCGGGGAGCGGTTCGCTGCCGTCGATGTCGGGCAGGGCCGGCGCGTCCAGGTCGAGTTCGTGAGCGCCAACCCGACCGGGCCGCTCCACGTCGCCTCGGGGCGCGCCGGGGCGCTGGGCGATGCCCTCGCGAACGTCATGGCGCTGGCCGGGTTCCAGGTCGAGCGGGAGTACTACATCAACGACGCCGGCAGCCGCATGGGCGCCTTCTACGCCTCGGCCTGGGCGCGCTACCTGCAGCAGCTCGGGCGGGAGGCGGAGGTGCCCGCCGATGGCTATCACGGCGCCTATATGATCGACATTGCCAAGGAGATCGTGGCGCGCGAGGGCGACCGCTTCCTCCAGGTGCCGGCCGAGACGGCCGAGCGCGAGGTTGGCCAGCTCGCCCTTGGCATGGTGCTGGCGTCCGCCCGCAACGACATGGAGCGGCTGGGCGTCCACTACGACCGCTGGTTCAGCGAGCAGAGCCTGTTCGACAGCGGTGCGGTGGCGCGCGTCATCGAGCACCTGCGCGAGCGCGGCTTCGTGGCCGAGCGTGAGGGCGCGATCTGGTTCACCTCCTCGGCGCTGGGCGAGGACAAGGACAACGTGCTGGTCCGCAGCAATGGCATCCCGACCTACTTCGCCTCGGACCTTGCCTACCACTACGACAAGTTCGTCACGCGCGGTTTCGACCACGTCATCGACATCTGGGGCGCCGACCACCAGGGGCACGTGCCGCGCATGCGCGCCGCCATTGAGGCGCTGGGCATCGACCCCAACCGCCTGACGCTGCTCATCCACCAGATGATCACGCTGCGGCGCGGCACCCAGGTCGTGCGCATGTCGAAGCGGACGGGCGACCTGATCACGCTGGGCGAGGTGCTCGACGAGGTCGGGCGCGACGCCTGCCGGTTCTTCTTCCTGCTGCGCAGCGCCGACAGCCAGATGGACTTCGACCTCGAGCTGGCGAAGGAGCAGTCGGACGAGAACCCGGTCTACTACGTCCAGTATGCCCACGCGCGCATCTGCAACATCTTCCGGGTGGCGCGCGAGCGCGGTGTGATCGAGAGCGAGGCCGACCTGGCCGACGCCGACCTCTCGCTGCTCACGGCCGACGAGGAGCTGGCGCTCGTGCGCCGCATGCTCGAGCTGCCCGAGCTGGTCGAGCGGATCGCGCAGACGCTCGAGCCGCACGCGCTGCCCCACTACGCGCAGCAGCTTGCCGCCACCTTCCACCACTTCTACACCCACCACGTCGTGCTGGGCGATGACCCGGCGCTGACGCGGGCGCGCCTCAAACTCGTACTGGCCACCCGGATCGTGCTCGCCACCACGCTCTCTCTCATGGGCGTGAGCGCGCCCGAGTCTATGTAGGCGGCGCGGACGGTGGCCCGTTCTCGACCGGGCCGCCGTTTTTCTTTGCCTACCTACTGGACAGCGGCGGTGTAAACGACGAAGATAGCGACATCGCGGCAAGAGGGCCGCGTCGGCGCAATCCAGTAGAGGGGTAGGTGTAACAGGAATGGCATTCGATCATTCGATGGTGACGACCTCGTTCGGCTTCGAGGGCTACCGGATCGTGCGCTACTTGGGCGTGGTCCGCGGCGTCACGGTGCGCTCGCGCAGCGTCGTCGGCAACATCACGGCTGGGTTGCAGACGCTCGTCGGGGGCAACATCTCCGCCTACAGCGAGCTGGCCGAGCACACGCGCCAGGAGGCGTACGAGCTCTTGATCCAGCACGCGCAGCAACTCGGTGCCAACGCCGTGATCGGCTTGCGCTACGACTCGAACGATATGGGCGAGGTGGCGACTGAGGTGCTGGCCTACGGCACGGCGGTCGTGGTCGAGCTTGCCGGCCGCTAGGGCCAGCCAGCCGAGGGCGACGCGATGCGGGCTGTCGACATCATCGCGCGCAAGCGCGACGGCCACGAGCTGAGCCGCGACGAGCTCCGCTTTCTGATCGAAGGGTTCGTCCGCGGGGAGGTGCCCGACTACCAAATGAGTGCCTGGGCGATGGCGGTCGTCTGGCGCGACATGACCGACCGGGAGACGGCCGACCTCACCCAGCTCATGGTCGAGTCGGGCGAGGAGCTCGACTGGTCGGACGTCGCGCCGATCGTCGGCGACAAGCACTCGACCGGGGGCGTCGGCGACAAGACGACGCTCGTGGTTGCGCCGATGGTGGCGGCGGCTGGGCTCCCGATCGGTAAGATGAGCGGCCGGGGCCTCGGCCACACCGGCGGCACGCTCGACAAGCTCGAGTCGATCCCCGGATTCCGCGTCGCCCTCTCGACCGAGGAGTTCCGCCGCTGCTTGGCCCGCGTCGGGCTGGTCATCGCCGGCCAGACCGCCTCGCTCGTGCCCGCCGATGGCAAGCTCTACGCGCTGCGCGACATGACGGCCACGGTCGAGAGCGTGCCGCTCATCGCCAGCTCGGTCAAGAGCAAGAAGCTGGCGGCCGGGGCGGGTGCCATCGTGCTCGACGTGAAGTGCGGCAGCGGCGCCTTCATGAAGGACCTCGCGTCGGCGCAGCGGCTCGCCCGCACCATGGTCGAGATCGGGCGGTGGCTCGGCCGCCGGGTCTCCGCCGTCATCACCGACATGGCGATCCCGCTCGGCGCGGCCGTCGGCCACGCCCTCGAGGTGCGGGAGGCGATCGCTACGCTGCGCGGGGAAGGGCCCGACGATCTGCTGGCGGTCGCGCTCGCCCTCGGGCGCGAGCTGCTGGTGATCGCCGAGGTGGCACCCGACCACGGTGCGGCGGAGCGGCGGCTGCTGGCGACGATCGAGGACGGCAGCGCCCTGGCGAAGCTGCGCGCGTGCGTCGAGGCGCAGGGCGGCGATCCAGCCTACGTCGACGAGCCGGAGCGGCTGCCGGCGGCGCCGGCCACCGCGACGCTGAACGGCACCCGCTGCGGCTGGCTGACCGGCATCGACGCGCTGACCGTCGGCCTGACCGTGGCGGCGCTCGGCGGCGGCCGCGCCCGCAAGGAAGACGCGATCGACCACCGGGTCGGGGTGGTGCTGCGCGCCCGGGTCGGCGAGCGGGTCGAGCCGGGCACCCCGCTGGCGGAGATCCTCGGGCCGGACAGGGAGACCGTCCGGGCGGCTGCCTCGTTCATCGCGCCGGCCTTCACGCTCGCGCCGGAGCCGCCCGCACCCAGACGGCTGGTGCTCGACGTGCTGCGCTGATCCGCGCGCCCCGGCGGCTACCTCGGTTCAGCGGCGGCGCGCCTGGCCCATCGGCGGAAACGGTGGCGCGCCGCTTGCGGTATGCTGGACGAGGAGGCTCGGCCGCGGCGCCGGGTCGAGAAGCGCGAGGAGGATGCACGTGACCGAGCCGCTGCGCCCGGGCCTGAACGGCACCGAGCCCGACGAGGACGAGGTCGAGGTCGTTACCCTGGTCGACGACCAGGGCAATGAGCAGGATTTCGTCCTCATGGACGTGATCGAGGTCGAGGGTCAGGAATACGCGCTGCTGGTGGCGGCGGACGACGAGGAGCCGACCGAGGACACCGAGGCAATCGTCCTGCGCGTCGAGGGCGAGGATCTGCTACCGATCGAGAACGAGGCTGAGCTGAGCCGGGTGGCTGCCCACTTGGAAGCGTTGGCGAACGAGGCCGAGGGATAGGCCCTTCTCCCGCTCACCCCGGTGGCATCGAATCCCGGGCAGCCGCGAGGATCCAGCCGCCTCCGCGTCCGATTGAGGCTCCGGCGCGGGTCGGCTCGACGCGCAACCGCCGGCTGGGGTTGGCGCGGGGTTGCTTCGAGCACCCCGTCGGCGAGCGCCCCCGGCCTCCGGGCCGCCACCACCTTGGGTGAGCTGCGCCCTCCAGGACGCACCCGTACCGGCCGCGGTAACGCAAGCGCACGGCCCGGCGTTGTACCAGGCGGCGCCACCGTGCCCCTGACGCCGGCCCGGCGCCATACCCCGTCCCGAGGAATGAGCGTGCTCTCCCGATGCCGCGGCTGCCGGCTGCTCCTGTCGACCTTGGTGCTGTTCACGGCCCTGGCTGGGCTAGGCCTCCCGGTTGACCCGGCGGTCGGCACCGCGCCGACCCCGTCCGCCACCACTACCGACCGCACGCCGGCTGCCACTGCCGGCCGCACGTCGACGGCGCCGGCCGCCGGCCGGACATCCGCGACACCGACGCCGCCCCGCCGGCCGCGCATCGTCGGTGGCGCGCCGGCGCCACCCGGCGCCTACCCGTTCGCGGCCTTCATCGAGACCGTCGACCAGAACGGCGCCTTCTCGTGCGACGGGACGCTGATCGCGCCGGCGTGGGTGCTCACCGCCGCGCACTGCGCCTACACCACGCCCGGCGAGGTCTATGCCACGAGCGCCATCACGGTCACGCTGGGGCGCGTCGACATCCGCGACACGTCGGTTGGCGAGGTGCATCAGGTCTCGCAGGTCGTGCCCCACCCCGGCTACAACCCGGTGATCGCCGTCAACGGCTTCAACTACGACGTGGCGCTCCTGCGGCTGGCGACCCCATCCGCGTTGCCCCCGGTACCGCTCCTCCAACCCGGCGAGGCGGCTGTGCTCGCCGCGCCGGGTACTTCGGCCACCGTCATCGGCTGGGGACGCACCTCCGAGGGTGGCCCCGCCTCAGACGTGTTGAACGCCGTCGAAATCCAGGTGCTCGACGAAGCGTTCTGCCTCGCCAACTACGGGACCGACGGCTCGACCCAGTTCAATCCGGCGACCATGCTCTGCGCGGGCGTGCCCGAGGGCGGCAAGGACGCCTGCAAGGGCGACAGCGGCGGGCCGCTCCTGGTGCGCAACACCCCCAACACGGGCTGGATCCAGGCGGGCATCGTCAGCTTCAGCCGGGGCTGCGCGCGGCCCGGCTTCCCGACGGTGTACACGCGGGTGGTGGCGATGCTCGACTTCATCGGCGCGACCATAGCCTCGCCGCCGCCACCCCCTTCCCTGCCCACCGCCACCGCCACGCCGACCGCCGCCGGCACCCCGCTCGGCAACCTGGCCCTCGTCGGACCGGTCCGCATCGTCGATACCCGGCCGGCGCCCGACGGGCCGATCGGCTACACCCCCACGGGCGGGCCGATCGGCGCGGCGCCGCTCGCGCCCGGCTCGGTCACGCGCTTCCTCGTCGCCGGACGCAGTTTCGGGGGGATCGCGATCCCGGCCTCGGCGACGGGCGTGCTGCTCAACGTCACGCTCGTCCAGGGGGGCGCCGGTGGCGGCTTCGTCACCGTCTACCCCGGTGATGGCGCGGGCGACGCCCCACCCGGCGCCAGCACAGTCAACCCCAGCTTGCCGATCAGCGCCAACTTCACGGCGGTGCGGCTCGGCGCCGACGGCACCCTGGCCGTCTACTCAGTCGGGGCGGCGCGCGACATCGTGATCGACCTCGTCGGCTACTACAGCCCGGCCAACCCCGCCTCCGGCACGCTGCGCCTGGTGACGCCCGTGCGCGTGCTCGATACCCGACCGACGGACCCCGTCCAGGCGATCCAGACGATCGGCTACGAGCCCGACGGCACGCCGATCAAGCCCGGG
>JBHOQZ010001037.1:0-1499 GCA_042408635.1 Chloroflexota bacterium | reverse complement strand
CCCGCCCGACCGCTCGTCGGGGGCAGCCCGTGGGCGGGCTGACGGCGCGGCGCGCGGGCGCGCCCGGTCGGCAGTCGGAGCCCAGCGGATCCGCACGCCCGGACGAGCTGCGGCTGCTCCTGCCAGCCTACCTGAACGTGGCCGCGCTGACAGCGATGCTGTTCGCCCACGCGGCGGCGGCGCCGACGATCCAGGCAGCGCTGGGGTTGAACCTGGCCGAGCTGGGCCTCGTGCTGAGCGCAATGGTCGTCGGCCACGGCATCATCCAGCCGTTCAGCGGGCTGATCTACGCCCGGCTCGGGCCGGCCCGGGCCCTCCCCTGGGGCCTGGCCTACCTCACCCTGGTCTCGCTGCTGGTGATGATCCCGGACTGGTGGCCGCTGATGGCGGCGGCGCGCACCGTCCAGGGGCTGGGCACCGGCGCGCTCTTTGTCATCGGCACTGCCTACATCGCAGCGCACTCCTCGCCGGCACAGGTGCGCTCGCGCCAGGCCTGGTACGGCGGCATGACCGGGGTCGGGGCGGCGCTGGCCTTTGCGCTGGCACCGGTCGCGGTGGGTCTGTGGGGCTGGCGCGGCGCCTACGCCCTGCCCTTCGGTCTCGTGCTCCTCACCGACATCGCGCTGGCGGCCGCCCCGCGCGGCCACACCGCCCCGGCGAGCGCCGTGCCGATCGGCTGGGCGGCGTATCGTCGCCTGCTGGGGGAGGGACGCGTCTGGCGCCTCGGGCTCGCCCACGCTGGCTCCTTCGGTGTCTTCGTCGCGCTTGGAAGCTGGCTGACCACGCTCTACCTGCGCGCCACCGGGGGCGACCGCTTCTGGAGCGCCGAGCTGGCGGCGCTGGTGCTCGCGCTCGGCGGCCTGGCGCGCCTGGCCGGCAGCCCGGCCGCCGCCCGGGTCGGCGACCGGGCGCTGATCGTCGGCTCGCTGGCTGCAGCGGCGCTCAGCCTGGCAGCGCTCGGCCTGGGACTGCCGCCGGTGGCCGAGGTGGTGCTGGCGCTGGTGGCGGTCTGGTGCTGCTCGTTCACCTTCGCCGGCGTCTTCCACCTGATCTACGCCACGAGCCGGCCCGGCGAGGCGGCCACTGTCGTCGCGCTCGTCAACACGGTGACGCTGGCCGCCGGTATGGTGCTGCCGGCGCTCTTCGGCCTGCTCGCCGACGCGACGGGCACGCTGGGGGCGGGCTTCATCGCCTATGCCGCCGTCTCCGGTGCCGGTGCGCTCGCCGTCCTGCTCTGGCGGACGCCGGCGTGACGCCGCGGGCGCGCCGGGGTGACATGGCCTACAATCACGGCGGCCGACCGGGCTCCCGGTCCCGACGGGTGGTTGTGGCGCGCCCCTCGCTCGCCGATGGTCGGGGCGCGGGGTCGTGCGGGCCGGGTCCGGCGCGGCCTGGGGGTGGGGAGCGATGACCGTGGCGCGCGGCCGGTCGGGGCAGAGGCGCGTCGCCATGCTCCAGACCGCCTGCGCCACCACGGCCACCGCCACGACCTTCAGCCC
>JBHOQZ010001035.1:0-1125 GCA_042408635.1 Chloroflexota bacterium | reverse complement strand
GGATGAGGCTCCAGGGGAAAGTGGCGGTGGTGACCGGTGCCAGCCGGGGCATCGGGCGCGGCATCGCGGATCGGCTCGCGGCCGAGGGAGCGCGGCTGATCGTCAACGGGCGCCACCCCGAGACGATCGAGCCCGTGGCGGCTGCGCTGCGCGCGGGGGGGGCCGAGGCGCAGGCGGTAGCGGCCGACGTCGGCTACGCCGCCGACGTCAAGCGCCTGTTCGACGAGGCGGTCCGCCACTTCGGCGGCGTCGACGTCCTGGTGAACAACGCCGCCTTCGCCAGCCCAGTTGCCCACTTCCTCGAGCTGGACGAGGCGCACTGGGACCACGTCATCCGCGTCAACCTCAAGAGCGTCTACCTCTGCACGCACCGGGCCGCGACATTGATGGTCGAGCAGGGGCGCCGGGGGAGCGTCATCAACATCTCCTCGTTCGCCGCCGTGCGCGCCCACCGGCAGATGGCGGCCTACGACGCCAGCAAGGGCGGCATGGAGGCGTTCACCCGCACCGTGGCGCTCGACCTGGCGCCGTTCGGCATCCGGGTCAACGTCGTCGGGCCGGGCGCGATCCACACCGAGGAGTTCGAGGCGCAGGGCCCCGAGGCGAAGCGCCAGCGCGGCGAGGTCGTGCCGCTCGGGCGCGTCGGGGAGCCGGCGGACGTGGCGGGCGCCGTCGCCTTCATGGCCTCGGACGACGCCGCCTACATCACCGGCCAGTGCCTCTACGTCGACGGGGGCATGCTCGCCCAGCTCCGCTCCCCGCAGGTCGACCGGCCGCTGCCCGCGACGGTGGCGCGCCGGCTGCGCCCGGCGGGGGGCTGACGCCGGCATATGGTGGCACGCGCACCGCTCCGCCTGAGCATGGCGGCCGCCCCGGCCCGAGACGCCGGCCGGGGCATCGTCCGCCTGGACCCGCGCGACATGGCGGAGCTCGGGGTCGGCGCCTGCGACATCGTGCTGCTCACCGGCGGTCGCACCACCGCTCTCAAGGTGATGCCCGCCGCGCTGGAGGACCGGGGCCGGCGCGCGATCCAGGTGGACGAGCTCGGCCGCCTCAACGCGGCGGCGGCGGTGGGTGACCCGGTACGCGTCGAGCGAGCGCCGTTCACGCCCGCGCTGTCGGTGG
>JBHOQZ010001034.1:0-5781 GCA_042408635.1 Chloroflexota bacterium | reverse complement strand
GCACCGACCCCACCGCCGGCCTCACCGTGGCCCGGGCCTTCGGTGCTCTACACCGACGACTTCACCGATCCGTCGAGCGGGTTCCCGAGCGGCCGCGCGACCTCGGGCGTGGCCGAGCACGGCTACGACACCGCCGCCGGCGAGTACGTGATCAAGCTCTTGCGCGCGCCCGGCGGCGAGGCCAGTTCATCGATCTTCGACGCGGTCGTGAACGTGTACGCCACGCTGCGCGACTTCCGGCTCGAGGTGGAGGGGCGGCAGGTCGGCACGGCCGCCAACGGCGCCTGGGGCGTGATCTTCCGCGTCAAGGACTTCACGAACTACTACAAGGTGTCGATCGACCCGAACGGCGGCCAGTTCGAGTTCTACAAGCTCGTCGACGACCGCCGCACCGACTTCATCCCCTGGCGCCCCACCGCCGCCATCCTGCGGGGCGAGCGGCCGAACCGGCTGAGCATCACGGCCCGCGGCGATCAGCTCAGCCTGCGCATCAACGACGCGCCGGTCGCGAACGCGCGCGACGCCACGCTGCGCGAGGGCCGCGTCGGCTTCATCGTCAACGTCTGGTCCGAGCCGCTCGAATACCGCTTCCGCCACCTCCAGGTCTGGACGCCCTGACCACGATTGACAAGGTAGCCAGCCCCCGCCGGTCGACGCGTAGCGCCAAGGCAGAGTTCATGCGCTACTATCAGTCCGTGCCGGCCCTGGCAACTCCCCTCACCGACCGGGAGATGACCGAGTTGGCCGACGAGGAAGCGGTCAAGGACTTCGCACGGCGCGTCCAGACGATCCGTCGGCGAGAACCCGGAGTCCGTGAGACGGGTGAGCAGGCGGACACCTCGTCCGTCTGAGACGCTCGTTTCCCCGACCAACGGCGTCCCACGCGCCATGAGCAGGTGAACAACCGTTCCACCGGGCTGCTACCGGACGGCGGCGCGGAGGCCGGCGCGGATCGCCTCGCCCATCTCGTGGGTGGTGGCGCGGCCGCCGAGGTCGGGGGTGCGCACGCGCCGCTCGGCGGTCACGCTTTCGATGGCGCGGTAGATGGCGCCCGCCGCCTCGGCCTCGCCCAGGTGCTCGAGCAGCATGGCGCCCGCCCAGATCGCGGCGATCGGGTTGGCGATGCCCTGGCCCGCGATGTCGGGGGCGGAACCGTGCACCGGCTCGAACATCGAGGGGTATCGCTTCTCCGGGTTCAGGTTGGCGCTAGCCGGGAAGCCGAGCGAGCCCTGCAGCGCGCCGCCCAGGTCGGTCAGGATGTCGGCGAAGAGGTTCGAGCCGACCACCACGTCGAAGCTCTCGGGCTTGGTGATGAACGCCGCCGCCAGCGCGTCGACGTGGTACTTCTCGGTCGCCACGTCCGGGTACTCGCGCGCGAGCTCGGCGAACAGCTCGTCCCAGAAGACGGCGGTGTACTGGAGGGCGTTCGACTTGGTGGCGCTGGTGAGCTTCTTCCGGGGGCGCGAGCGCGCCAGCTCGAAGGCGTAGCGCATCACCCGCTCGCAGCCCATGCGCGTGAAGACGCTCGTCTGGAGCGCCACCTCGTAGGGCGTGCCGACGTGGACGCGCCCGCCCACGCCCGCGTACTCGCCCTCGGTGTTCTCGCGCACGCAGACGAAATCGATCTCGGCCGGGCCCTTGCCGGTCAGGCGGCTCTCGACGCCCGGCAGCAGCTTGATCGGGCGCAGGTTGATGTACTGCTCGAACGTCTTGCGGATCGGCAGCAAGAGTCCCCAGAGCGAGATGTGGTCGGGCACTGGCGGGAAGCCGACGGCGCCGAGGTAGATCGCCGGGAAGTCCGCCAGCGTCTGGAGGAAGTCCCTCGGCGCCATCTCGCCGTGCTGGGTGTAGTATTCGCAGCCCCATGGAAAATGGCGGTAGGTGAGGCGGAAGCCGCCCGCCAGCTCGGCCACGGCGTCGAGCGTGCGGATCCCCTCCTCGATCACGTCGTGGCCGATGCCGTCGCCAGGGATCACCGCGATGTCGTAGGTGCGCATCAGCTCTGCTCCAGCCCCACGCGGGCGCCGAGGTTCGGATCGTCCTTGTCGAAGACCGGCGGGTTGGCGTCGACCGTTTCGAGGTACTTCAGCCCCGAGCCGGTGTTGAACAGCACCACGCGCTCGGAGCCGGTCAGGAAGCCGGCGGCGAGCAGCTTTTCGAGCGCGGCCAGTACCGCGCCGCCCTCGGGCGCGGCGAAGATCCCCTCGGCGCGAGCCATGCGCAGCATCGCGCGACGCAGATCCGCATCGCTGACCGTGACCGCCGTGCCGCCGCTCGCGCGGATCGCGTGGAGCATCAGGTAGTCGCCGATCGCCACGGGCACGCGCATGCCGCTGGCGATCGTGTGCGCGTTCTCCCAGAGGGGGGCGTGGTCGGCGCCCGCTTCGAAGGCGCGCACGATCGGCGCGCACCCCTCGGCCTGGACCGAGATCAGCTTGGGACGCTTCGGCCCGATCCAGCCCAGCGCCTCCAACTCCTCCCACGCCTTCCACATCCCGACGATGCCCGTGCCGCCGCCGGTGGGGTAGAGGACGGCGTCGGGCAGCTCCCAGCCGAACTGCTCGGCCAGCTCGTAGCCCATCGTCTTCTTGCCCTCCTGGCGGTAGGGCTCGCGCAGCGTCGAGACGTCGAACCAGCCGCGCGCCGGGGCCAGCTCGCGCACGATCTGGCCGCAGTCGTTGATCAGGCCGCGGATCAGGTAGACGTGCGCGCCGTAGGCGACGCACTCCTTGACCGGCGCCTCGGGCGTGTCGGCGGGCATGAAGACGTAGGCGGGTAGGCCCGCGCGGGCGGCGTAGGCCGCCAGCGCCCCGCCCGCGTTGCCAGCCGAGGGGATGGCGACCGCGCGCGCCCCGAGCTCCTTCGCGCGCGACACCGCGCACCCGAGCCCGCGCGCCTTGAAGCTGGCGGTGGGGTTGAGCCCCTCGTCCTTGATGTAGAGCTCGGGGCAGCCAAGCTCGGCGCCGAGCCGGGCGGCCGGGAAGATCGGCGTCCAGCCCTCCCCGAGCGTGACGATGTTCTCCGCCTCCTGCACCGGCATCAGCTCCGGGATGCGCCACATGCTGGCTGGCCGCGTCGCCAGATCGGCCTTCGCGATGAGGTGGCGGGCGCGCTCCAGGTCGTAGCGGGCATAGAGCACCTTGCCGCACCGGCGGCAGACGGTGTGGAGCTGGCCCGCGTCGAAGCACTCCCCGCAGTGGGTGCACTGCAGGTGCGTCAGCGTGCTGTTCGTCTTCATCCTCGACCTCCACCCGCCCCGCCGGCGGTCGGTGCGGCCGACCGCGGTCCTGGGCTCGCTACCCGGCCGGCTCAGCCGCCGCGCGACGCGGCGGCCCGCGCGATCTGCACGAATTCGTCGGCCTTGAGGCTGGCGCCGCCGACTAGGGCGCCGTCGATCTCGCGCGTGGCGAAGAACCCGGCGGCGTTGCCCGCGTTCACGCTTCCCCCGTAGAGGACGCGGGTCGCGGCCGCCGCCTCCGCGCCGAACAGCTCGCCAACGGTGCGCCGGATGAGCGCGGCGACGCGGTCCGCCCCCTCGGGCGAGGAGGGCTTGCCGGTGCCGATCGCCCAGATCGGCTCGTAGGCGATGACCAGGCCGCCGAGCGCGCCGGCGCCCGCGGCGCGGTCGAGGCCCGCCAGGGCGGCGCGGACCTGGCCCGCGACGAAGCTGTCGGTCTCGCCGGCGTCGTACTGCGCCAGGCTCTCCCCCACGCAGAGGATCGGCTTGAGGCCGTGGCGCCGCGCCGCTGCCACCGTGCGCGCCACCTCGGTGTCGGTCAGGCCGAAGAGCTGGCGCCGCTCTGAATGACCGATGATCACCCACTGCACGAGCGGCTTGAGCATCACCGGCGAGATTTCGCCTGTAAAGGCGCCCTGGTCGGCGTGGTACATCGTCTGCGCGCCGACCCCGATCCCACTGCCGCGCACCAGCTTGGCCACTGCCGCTAGCGAGATGAACGGCGGGCAGAGCACGCGCTCCACCCCCTCGACCGCGCTCAGGCCAGGCAGCAGCGCCTCGACCAGCGCGCGCGCCTCGTCGAGCGTGGTGTGCATCTTCCAGTTGCCCGCGACCAGTGGCGTTCGGCCCGATCCATTCGTCATCAGGCGGCCTCCCGATCGCGCAGCGCCGCCACGCCGGGCAGCGTCTTGCCCTCCAGTAGTTCGAGGCTGGCGCCCCCGCCGGTCGAGACGTGGTCTATCTGCGCGGCGAGGTTCAGCTCCTCGACCGCGGCCACCGAGTCGCCACCGCCGACGATCGTCTTCGCATCGGCGCGCGCCATCGCCTCGGCGATCGCCCTGGTGCCGGCCGCGAAGTCGGGAACCTCGAAGACGCCCATCGGGCCGTTCCAGACGACGAGGCGGGCGCGGGCGATCTCCTCAGCGAAGCGCTCGCGCGTGCGCGGGCCGATGTCGACGATGATGCCGTCGGGCGGCACCTGCTCGACGCCGACGGTGCGCGTCGCGGCCCCGGCCGCCACTCGGTCGGCGACCACGACGTCGACCGGCAGGAGCAGCTTGTTGCCGGCGCGGCGGAGGATGTCGGCGGCTACGTCGACCTTGTCCGCCTCGAGGAGCGATCTGCCGACCTCATGGCCCTGAGCCTTGAGGAAGGTATTCGCCATGCCGCCGCCGATCAGCAGCCGGTCGACCTTCTGGAGGAGGTTGGTGAGCACGTCAATCTTGGTCGAGACCTTGGCGCCGCCGATGATGGCGATGAACGGGTGCTCGGGGTGATCGAGCGCGCCCTGCAGTGCGTCGAGCTCCTTCTCCATCAGGAAGCCGGCCACCGCCGGCAGATAGTGCGCCACGCCCTCGGTCGAGGCGTGGGCGCGGTGCGCCGTGCCGAAAGCGTCGTTGACGTAGAGGTCGGCCAGGCGGGCGAGCTGCCGGGCGAACTCGGGATCGTTCGCCTCCTCCTCGGGGTGGAAGCGTACGTTTTCGAGCAGCACCACGTCGCCCGCGCCCAGCGACTGCACCGTCGCCTCGACCTGGGGCCCGACGCACTCGCGCAGGTAGAGCACGGGGCGGCCGAGCAGCTCGGTGAGGCGGCGCGCGACCGGTTCGAGGCGCAGCCGCTCGTCCACCTTGCCGTCGGGCCGACCGAGATGGGAGACCAAGATCACCGAGGCGCCCAGGTTCACCAGGTACTGGATCGTCGGCAGCGCGGCTCGGATGCGCGTGTCGTCGGTGATCTGGCCGGTCGCCTTGTCGAGCGGCACGTTGAAGTCGACGCGCACCAGCACGCGCTTGCCGCGCGCGTCGACGTCGCGCAGGCTCAGCTTGCGCATAGCTCCTCCGAGGGGTGGATTGTCCGGGTGGCTAGAGGCCCTTGGAGGCGACGAACGCACAGAGGTCGGCGATGCGGCAGGAGTAGCCCCACTCGTTGTCGTACCAGGAGACGACCTTGATGAAGTTGCCGCCCAGCACCAGCGTCTCGGGCGCGCTGAAGATCGAGGAGTGCGGGTTGCCCTTCAGGTCGCTGGAGACCAGCAGCTCCTCGGTGTAGGCGAGGATCCCCTGCATCGGCCCCGCGGCCGCCTCGCGCATCGCGGCGTTGATCTCCTCGACCGACGTCTCGCGCTCGAGCAGCGCCGTGAAGTCGATCACCGAGACGGTCGAGACCGGCACGCGGAACGCCATGCCGGTGAAGGCGCCCTTCAGCTCGGGGATGACGAGGCCGACGGCGCGGGCGGCGCCGGTGGCCGAGGGGACGATGTTCATCGCGGCGGCGCGGGCGTCGCGCACATCCGGGCTGGCGACGTCGAGCAGGCGCTGCGAGTT
>JBHOQZ010001033.1:0-1016 GCA_042408635.1 Chloroflexota bacterium | reverse complement strand
CTGCCGCTCACAGCGATCCTGCTGCTCGAGGCGGACGCGGCCGAGATGGGCCTGCTGCGGGCCGCCGGCTTCGCTCCGGCGCCCCTGCTGAGCCTGCTCGGCGGCGTGGTCGTCGACCGCGTCCACCGCCGGCCGCTCCTGATCGGCGCCGACATCGGTCGGGCGCTGCTCCTCCTCTCGGTGCCGCTGGCGGCCGCGATGGACACGCTGACGCTGCCGCAGCTCTACGCCGTCGCCTTCCTCGCCGGGACACTGGCCGTCCTCTTCGACATCGCGATCACCTCCTACCTGCCGGCGCTGGTTGCCCGTGACGAGTTGATCGAGGCCAATGGTCGGTTGTTCGTGGGCGAGGCGCTGGCGGGCCTGGCCGGGCCGGGTCTTGCGGGACGCCTGGTCGAGTGGCTGACCGCCCCGTTGGCGCTCCTCGTCGACGCGGTCAGCTTCCTGCTCTCGGCCACCCTGCTCTGGCGCATCCGGTCGCCCGAGCCCACCCCCTCGATCAGCGGTGAGGCGGGCGTGCTGGCGGAGATCGGGGTGGGGCTGCGCCTCCTGTTCGGGGAGCCAAAGCTGCGGGCGATGACGCTCGCCTCGGCGCTGGGCAGCTTCGCCCTGCGGATCGGCGACGCGGTGCTCATCCTCTATCTCGTGCGCAACCTCGGACTCGAACCGGGCCCGATCGGCCTCGCCCTCGCGCTGAGCGGTGCCGCCGGTCTGGCCGGCGCGGTGGTGGCGTCGGCCGTCGGCCGGCGGCTCGGCCCCGGCCGCACCTGGGTGGTCGGGACGGGGATCAGCGCGGCCGGGTTCGCCCTGCTGGGGCTGGTGGCGGGTCCGGCGCCCATCGCGCTCCTGGTGCTCGGGCTCGCGCAGGTGCTCTTCGGCCTGGGCACACCGATCTACAGCGTGAGCCAGGTCAGCCTGCGCCAGTCGATCGTGCCGACCAGCCTGCTGGGGCGCGTCAACGCGGCGCGCCGGTTCGTCGTCTTCGGCGTGGCACCGATCGGGGCGCTCGTCGGTGG
>JBHOQZ010001028.1:0-1465 GCA_042408635.1 Chloroflexota bacterium | reverse complement strand
GGCCGCGGAACTACGCGAGCGCCAGGCCGAGGCCGATGAGAAGCGGGCCGAAGTCGAGCACCTCCAAGCCCGGATGGAGGCACACGACCGGGCGATCGCCGAGGCCCAGAAGATCGTCGACCGGCGCGAGACGATCCTGGCCGCCGTCAGCCGCCGCACTGCGCTCGAGGCGCGCAACGATGCGCTGACGCGCCTGCTGGGTGAGCAGTCGAAGCTCAAGGAGCAGATCGCCGAGCACGAGCGTGAGCTGGCCCGGGTGCGCTCCGAGCTCGAACAGTGCCGGGCGAAGCTGGAGGGTGAGCTCAAGCCGCTGAAGCCGCGGGTCGATCAGATCCAGCGCCTGTCCCGCGACGTCGAACGGCTGGAGCGGGAGCTCGCCGCGACCGCCGACCTGCCGGCGGAGCGCGACCGGCTGCTCGCGAAGATCGAGGGGATCCGCCAGCAGCTCCTGGCGCAGGAGGAGTTGCGCCGCCAGCTCAAACAGGACATGGTGAAGCTTCGGGAGCGCCTCGATCGACTGAACGAGGCCGGCGCTACCTGCCCGATCTGCGCCACCACCCTCACCGACGAGCACCGCCAGCGCGTGGCGGCCCAGTACACGGCCGACGGCGAGCAGATGCGGGAGGATTACCATGCCAGCCGGCGCCAATCGAAAGAGATGGAGCAGGCGCTGGCGGCAGCCGAGGCGACGTGCCAGCAGCTCGGCGAGGAGCTGCATCGCCGCTCTGGCGCCGAACGGGAGCTGGCGACGCTACGCGACCGCCTGAATCAGGCGCAGGCCGACCGCGATAGGCTCACAGAGGTTGAAGCGCGGTTGCGCGACGTGCAGGCGCAGCTCGAGCGCGACGACTTCGCGCCGCGGGCGCGGGCGAAGCTGGCCGAGGCGCAGGCGGCGCTCAGCGCGCTGGGCTACGACCCGGGCGAGCACAGGCACGTCCGGCAGGGGCTCGAGGTGGCGCGGCAGGCCGCCGCCGAAAAGGAAAAGCTCGACCGGGCCGAAGAGCGGCTACGGGTCGAGCGCGAGGCGCTCGAGCGCGCCCGTGAGGACCATGGTCGGCTGCTAGTGCGCCTGACGCGGCTGGAGCGCGACATCGAGACGCTGGGGGAAGCGGTGGCGGGACTGCCGACCGTGCGCGCGCGCGCCCACCAGCTCAATGAGGAGCTCAGAGACCTGCTGGAGCAGCAGAACAGGCAGCGCGATAAGCAGGCGCGGGCGCAGCAGATGATCGAGTACTGCGAGCAGAAGGCGAAGGAGGCGGCGGCGAAGCGGGCCGAGCTGACCGAGACCAACGCCCGGCTGCGCGACTACCGCGACCTCGCCCATGCCTTCGGCAAGAACGGCATCCAGGCGATGATCATCGAGACCGCCATCCCCCAGATCGAGGAGGAGGCCAACGACCTCCTCGCGCGCCTCACCGACAACCGCATGACCGTCAAGTTCGAGACGCAGCGCAGCGCCAAGAGC
>JBHOQZ010001025.1:0-3723 GCA_042408635.1 Chloroflexota bacterium | reverse complement strand
TGGCTGCCGCGGCTGGTGCAGGAGCAGGACAACCTGCGGGCCGCGATGGCCTGGGGCCGGGACCGCCCCGATGGCGCCGAAACGCTGCTGCGCCTGGCGGGCGCGCTCTGGATCCCCTGGGTCTCGCGTGGGCTGCTGACCGAGGGCCGGAGCAGGCTGGGCGAGGCACTGCGGCACCCGGGCGCCGAGGCGTTCCCGGCGGCGCGGGCGCGCGTGGTGACCGGGGCGGGGGTGCTCGCCTGGGCGCAATCGGACCTGGGCCAGGCGCGGACGCTGCTGGAGGAGGCGCGTGGCCTGTCCGCGCGGCTGGGCGACGACCTGACGCAGGCGATCGCGTCGGCCTGGCTGGCGATGGTGGTGCGCAGCGAAGACCTGGCGCTGGCGACACGGGTGGCGGAATCGGCGGTCGAGGCCGCGCGCCGGCAGGGTGACCCCTGGGCGCTGGGTCTGGCGCTGATGCAGCTCGGCGCGCAGGTGCTCGCCCAGGGCGATGTCGAGCGCGCCAGGGTTATTCACGAGGAAGGCATGGTGTATTGGCGGCGCTCCGGCGATCCCTGGGGCATCGCCTGCGGTGAGTTCTGGCTCGGGCTGGTGGCGCTGGCCGCCGGCGACGCCGTCACCGCCCGCACCCGGCTGGAGGCGGGGCTCGCGATCCAGCGCGCCACCGCCGATCAGTTCATGATGGCCCAATCGCTCAACAGCCTGGGCGACGTGGCGCGCAGCATTGGCGACCATGACACGGCGACGGCGCGCTACACCGAGAGCCTGGCGCTCTGGCGTGAGCTCGGCAACCGCGGTGGGATCGCCAGCGTGGCGCAGAACCTCGGCTTCGTCGCGCTCGCCCGCGGCGAGCCTCAGAGCGCGCTCGCCTCCCTCCACGAGAGCCTGCGCATCTTCCACGCGGTGGGCGACCGGCGGGGCGTGGCCGAGTCGCTGGTCGGGTTCGCGCTGGCGGCTCAGCGCCTGGGCGAGGCGGCGGGCTCGGCCCGCCTCCTCGGCGCCGCGACGGGCCTGCTCGCCTCGCTCGGCCTGGTCCTCACCGGCGCGAATTTGGCGGCGCTCCAGGACGCGATCGTGGCGGCGCGCCGGGCGCTCGGCGAGGCCGACTACGCCCGGCTGGAGGCGGCCGGCCGGCTTCTCTCGATCGACGCGGCCGTGGCCGAGGCGTTCACGATCGCCGGGCTCCACGTCCCCGCCGCCGAGCCGTTCCACAGACCCCGCCCGTGAGCTGGCTGCCGGCCGATGGTCGATCAGGCTCCGGCGCGATCGCCCCGAGCCGACCACGACGGCCGTGCCGGCAGTAGAACCAGGGCAGGATCGCGCGCGACGGGCGGCAGGGCCGGCCGCGCGACGCTGGGGGAGGCGCTGATGCCCGAGAGGGAGCCGGACGCCCGTGCGCTCGATGTGCCGCCCGAGCACGTGGTGCGCTCGAGCCTGGGCCGCGGGTGGCACGGCCTGGACGCCGCCGAGATCCTCCACCCGGAGGACGATTTCGCCGTCCCCGCGCTCCCCCACCACGTGCTCGTCTTCAACCTCGGCTGCCCCACGGCGGCCACCGAGCGCGCCAGCGGTCGAACGGGTCAGCTCAGACCGGAGGGCGTGATGATCCTCCCGGGGAGCTTCAGCCCCTACCACCTCGCGCGCCCGTTCAAGGCCGCAACGGGAGTTCCTCCCCATCGGTACGTCATCCGCCGATGGGTGGAGCGCGCCCGCCTGCTCCTGGCGACGACCGATCGGCCGCTCGACGCCATCGCCCAGGCGGTTGGCTTCGCTGGCGCCGGCCACCTGGGCCGGCTCTTCCGCCGCCACCTCGGGGTGACGCCCGCGGCCTATCACTGGGATCTGAAAGGCTGCTCGGGCTGAGCCGCCACCGCCAGCCGCCTCGAACCCCGCAAGGCACTGCACCAGCGCCGCAAGAACGTGACCCGTGCGTGCCCTCGGCATGCCACGCTGGGAGTTCGGCGCGGGAGCGGTCCGCGCGGTCGATTCGCCGGGTCGGGCGCCCGACCCGGCGGCCGGCGTGAACGCGCCGCCGTGGGCAAGCGTCGGAAGCGCGGCCGCGAGGCCGGTTTCGAGCAGGCTCGAAGGAGTGAAAGATCGATGCAGCGCAGAGCTCCGATCCCGGCACGGGGTCGAGCACATGAGCGTTCAGGCGCCGATGGCGGGCGCCACGACACCGGCGATGGTGGCCGCTGTGGCGAATGCGGGCGCGCTTGGCATGGTGGCCGCCGCCTACCTCACCCCCGCCGAGATCGAGGCCGAGATTGCGGCCACGCGTCGCCTGACGGATCGGCCGTTCGGGGTGAACCTGTTCGTGGGCGGCGCCGAACCGCTCGACGAGGTGGACCCCGGGCCGATGCTCGAGATCCTCGGCCGCTACCACGCGGAGCTCGGCCTGCCCCCGCCGAGCCTGTCCTCCACGCTGGCGCCGGCGTTCGACGAGCAGCTCGAAGCGGTGCTCGCGGCCGAGGTGCCGATCTTCAGCTTCACCTTCGGGTGTCCACCAGCGGCGCTGCTGGAGCGGCTGCCAGCACGCACCATGGTGATCATGGGCACCGCGACGACCGTGGCCGAGGCGCGGCTGCTGGCCGAGGCCGGCGTCGACGCGGTGGTCGCCCAGGGCAGCGAGGCCGGCGCCCACCGCAGCACGTTCGCCGGACCGTTCGAGGCGGCGATGGTCGGTACGCTCGCGCTCGTGCCCCAGGTCGTGGACGCCGTGGACGTGCCGGTGATCGCGGCCGGGGGCATCGTGGTCCGTGGACGTGCTGGTGATCGCGGCCGGGGGCATCATGGATGGGCGGGGGATCGTCGCGGCGCGGGCGCTGGGTGCGGCCGGGGTACAACTGGGCACGGCGTTCCTGACCTGCCGCGAGTCGCGCATCCCGGCGGCCTATAAGGCCGCGGTGCGTGCCGCTCGGGACGATGCCACCGCGATCACCCGCGCCTTCTCGGGTCGGCCGGCGCGCGGGATCGTCAACCGGTTCATGCGCGAGGTCGAGGCGGCCGGTGCGAGCCTGCCCTACCCGCTCCAGAACGCGCTCACACGGCCGCTGCGGGCCGCGGCCGCCGCGCGCGACGACACCCGCTTCCTGTCGCTGTGGGCGGGTCAGGCCGACGCGCTGGCGCGCGATCTGCCGGCGGGAGAGCTGGTGCGGCACCTGGTCGCCGAGGCCGCGGCGGTGCAGCGCACCGAGCGATGGAGGTGATGGCGGGTCGTGCCTGCACGTTGCCGCCGAGCCGGTAAGGATTGGCCGTGCGTGGTCGTCATGGAAGTAGTTGCGGACGACACGCGCCGGCCGGGTTGAGTTCCTCGCCTGTGGGCGGGGAGCAGCCGGCGATTCAGCCGGCGCGCGGTCGATGGGGATGGGTGTGGAGCTCGCCGGGGTCCTCGAACGGGCGCGGGCCTGTGAGGAAGCCGCGTTTGCCAAGCTGTACGAACTTTTCGGCGGCGAGATCTTCCGCTACGCCGCGAGCCTGCTCGGCGATGCCGCCGACGCCGCCGACGTGACCCAGGAGACGTTCACACGCGCCTTCACCCGCCTCCACGAGCTGCGGGACGCCGAGCGCAGGGAGGCGTGGCTCTACCCGATCGCGACGCACCGCTGCCTGGACATGCTCCGCCGCCGGCGGGGCCTCTCGGTCCTGCGGCTGGGCGCGCCCGCGACGCCCGAGCCCGCCGCCGACGCCGACGAGGCGCGCCTGATCGAGGCCGATCTGGTACAG
>JBHOQZ010001013.1:0-2212 GCA_042408635.1 Chloroflexota bacterium | reverse complement strand
TCCGGACGGGGTAGTTGAGCTCGGTCTCCTCGATCGGCGCGTTCTCGGTGTTCTGGCCGTGGACCTGGACGGCGTCGGGGCCGTCCCTGGTGGCGCGGGCGCCGTAGCCGCCACCCAGCGTCTCGAGGAAGCAGTAGTACTCGCCCGTGCGCGGGTCGGTCCCACCAAAGCCGGCGTGGCAAATCATGCCCTTGGTGCCGGCCGGCACCCGCTCGGGCAGGGCATCGGCCAGCGCCTTGAGCATCACGTCGGTCAGGCGCGTCTGCGTCTCCCAGCCGGCCACGACCGGCGCTGGCGGTGCGCTGTGGACAACCGTGCCGACCGGCGCGATCAGGCGCACGTGCCGGTAGAAGCCGGCGTTGACCGGCAGGTCGGGGTCGAGTAGCGCCTTGAGCACGTAGGCGCAAGCCGAGAACGTCTGCGAGTAGGTCGAGTTGACGGGCGCCGGCCGCTGCGGATCCGAGCCGGTCAGGTCGAACAGCACCCCGTCGGCGTCGATCGTGATCGCGGCGCAGAGGCGTACCGGCTGCTCGGTGAAGCCGTCGCGATCGACCGAGCCCTCCGCCCGGAAGACGCCACGCGGCAACGCCGCGATCTCGGCGCTGGCCCGGCGGTCGGTGTAGTCGATGAGCGCCGCCACGTAGGCGGCGAGTCTCTCGGCGCCCTCGCGCTCGACGAGCGCCAGGAAGCGCCGGGCACCTGTCGTGTTGGCCGCGATCTGGGCGCGGAAGTCGCCGGCCGTCTCGCGCTTGGCGCGCACCTGCGCGAGCACGAGGTTGAAGACGTCGGGCACGATCTCGCCGCGCGCCACGAGCTTGACCGGTGGGATGATGACGCCCTCCTGGTAGACCTCGCGGAAGGCGCCGATGCTGGCGGGCGCGCCCCCGCCCACGTCGACGTGGTGCGCCAGGCTCGCCACGTAGGCGACGATCCGCCCGGCGTGGTGCACGGGCGAGATGAGGGTGATGTCGTTCAGGTGCGCGCCGCCGCGGTAGGGGTCGTTGACCAGGATGGCGTCGCCGGCTTCGAGCCGCTCGGCGCCGTACTCGCGCACCGCCCGCGGCACCAGCTCGACCAGCGAGCCGAGGTGGTTCGCCTGGGCGAACGCCTGGGCCACCGTGCGCAGCTCGGCATCGAAGAGCGCGCAGGAGAAATCGGCGCGCGTCTTGATGTTGGTCGAGTAGGCGGTGCGCCGCAGTGCGATCGCCATCTCCTCGGTCGCCTCGCTCAGCGCGTTCCGGATCACCTCGAACCGGACCGGGTCGAGCGCGCTGCCAGCCTCCACGCGCCTCACCTCCTTGAAGTCTCATGTCGTGATGGCTGCACCGCCATTGGATCGAGCCGCCGCACGGCGGGCCCCGCCGCTGATCGGTGCCCGCGGGCGGCACGGCCCGGGATCGCGTCCGCCGGCCACCGATCAACCATTCAGATCGGTGGGACGACCGGTAGGACGGCGCGCGAGGGGTGGTCGCGGTCGCAGTGGACGGCATTGTGGGCGGCGACCATCGCGGTATGGCGACCCATTGGCTCGCCGGTGCCGGGGTTGACGTCGAAGCGTGGGAAATTGCTGCTCGAGATGTCGATGCGGATGCGGTGGCCGACCGCGAACAGGTTGCTTGTCGGCGGCAGCGTGATCCGCACCGGATAGATCCGGTCCGGCTCCATAAAGACCTCGCGGTCCCACCCCTCGCGGTAGCGCGCGCGGATGATCGAGTCGACCAGGTTGAGATGGTAGCCGCCGGGGTAGTCGACGCTGGGCGGGTAGACATCGATCAGCTTGGCCGTGAAGTCGGTGTCGCGCGCCGACGACGAAACGAAGAGTTCGACCACGACGCTCCCCGTCACCTCCACGGCCTCGCTCAGCGGATCGGTCTGGAAGACGAGCACGTCTGGCCGCGTCGCCAGCTCCAGGTACGGCGGTCGGGCGCCCAAGATGCCGGGCGCTTCACGCTGGTGGGCGCCGCCCGGCGTCACGATGCTGCGCATGCGTACGCGCGCCGGGACGAAGCGCGCCATGGACGCCTCGACTCCCTCCGCCACCGGCACCATCTCGAAGAAGCCAGTGACGTTAGCCGCAATGGTGGGCACCGGGTTGGCGGGGTCGTGCGTATAGCGCCGGGGCGGCTCCCCCTCGACCGGCGGCGCCTCGCAGAGCCGGCCGTCGGCGCGCAGGTAGAGCGTCGTCGGGCGCGCCCGCTCGAGCGGCCAGCCG
>JBHOQZ010001009.1:0-1084 GCA_042408635.1 Chloroflexota bacterium | reverse complement strand
GCACCGCGGGGACGGCTGTGGCCGGTCGGGCGGTGGCGCGCCGGCGAGGCAGCACCCGCGGCGCTTGAGGAGGGTAGAGCGGTGCGTCTGGAGCGCTTCTACGACGACGACCTGGCCCAGGCGAGCTACCTCGTCGGCTGCGAGGCTTCCGGCGAGGCGCTCGTCGTCGACCCCAACCTGGACACCGCGGTCTACATCGAGGCCGCCGAGCGCTACGGTCTGCGCATCGTGGCCGTCACCGAGACGCACATCCACGCCGACTTCCTCTCGGGCGCGCGCGCCCTGGCTCTTGCCACGGGTGCGCGGCTCTACATCTCCGGCGCCGGGCCAGCCGACTGGCAGTACCGCTTCGAGGCGCCCGGCCTCCACTGCCTGGTCGACGGCGATACCATCACCATCGGCGGCGTGCGCGTGCGCGCCCTCCACACGCCGGGCCACACGCCCGAGCATATGGCGTTCCTGGTGATTGACGCCTCTCGGGGCGAGGCGCCGGTCGGCCTGCTGTCGGGCGACTTCGTCTTCGTTGGCGATATCGGCCGACCCGACCTGCTCGAGCGGGCGGCCGGGCACGCGGGCTCAATGGAGCTGGGCGCGCGGCAGCTCTTCGCCTCGCTGCGGCGGTTCCGCGAGCTGCCCGACTATGTCCAGGTCTGGCCGGGGCATGGTGCCGGCAGCGCCTGCGGCAAGGCGCTGGGGGCGATGCCGCAGAGCACCGTCGGCTACGAACGGCGCTTCAACTGGGCGCTCCAGATCGACGACGAGGCGCGCTTCGTCGAGGAGGTGCTGGCCGGCCAGCCCGAGCCGCCCGTCTACTTCGCGCGGATGAAGACGCTCAACCGCGACGCCCAGCCCGAGCGCGGTGGGGTGCCCGAGCTGCGCGCGCTCGGCCCCGAGGATCTCACCGCCCTCCTCGGGCGTGGCGGCGTGGTGATCGACACGCGGCTGCCGTCCGGGCGAACGTCGTCGAGGTGGGCCGGGTTGAGGTCCGGCACGCTCGCGGCGTAGGCCATCGTCCGGCGCTTGGTGAGATGCGACGTGTTCGGCCCGAGCCGGGCGCCGACCGCCGCGCCCCGGAGGGGCATCT
>JBHOQZ010001006.1:0-1670 GCA_042408635.1 Chloroflexota bacterium | reverse complement strand
CGCGCGGTCGGCCGGTGGGGTTTCAGGCTGGGCCGGTTGAGGCGGCCGGAGCGGCATTGGCTGGCCGCCACGTCGACACCGCGTCGGCGGGCGTCAGGCTGGGCCGGTTGGGTCTCCGGGCCGGGTAGGGTTAGAGCGTGGCGAGGGCCTGGTCGAGGTCGGCGATGAGGTCCGGCGCGCCCTCGATGCCGATGGAGAGGCGGATGAGGCCGGGGTTGCGGGCCCAGGGCGAGCCGGGGAGTTGCGCCATGAGCGTCGGGTCGGTCTGGAGCCAGGCGGTCGGCGGGAAGATCAGCGACTCGACCCCGCCCAGGCTCGTCGCCAGCGTGAAGAGGCGCGTCGACTGCGCGACTCGGCGCGCCGCCGCGGCATCACCCCCGACGTCGAACGACACCATTCCGCTGAAGCCGCCCGTCATCTGCCGGCGCGCCAGGTCGTGGCCGGGGTGCTCGGGCAGGCCGGGGTAGAGGACGCGCGTCACCTTCGGGTGGCCGCGCAGCCACTCGGCCACCGCCATGGCGTTCGCCATCTGCTGGCGCATGCGCACGCCCAGCGTCCGTATCCCGCGCATGAGCAGCCAGCAGTCGAAGGGGCTGGGCACCGCGCCTAGGTAGTACTGGCGATCGGCGATGCGCGCCCCCAGTTCGGGCGTGCGCGCAATCACCGCGCCGCCCACCAGGTCGCTGTGCCCGCCGAGGTACTTCGTCGTGCTGTGGACGACCAGGTCGATGCCGAAGTCGATTGGGTTCTGGCAGTAGGGGGAGGCGAAGGTGTTGTCGACCACGGTCAGCGCCCCGGCCTCGCGCGCGATCCCGGCGACGGCGCCCAGATCGACGATGTCGAGCAGCGGGTTGGTCGGCGTCTCGATCCAGATCATGCGCGTGGTCAGGCGCACGGCGCGGCGGACGGCGTCGAGGTCGGTCAGGTCGACGAAGTCGGCGCTGATGCCGTAGCGCGGCAGGTCGTTGGCGAAGAGGTGGTAGGTGCTGAGGTAGCAGTCGTAGCCCACGATGGCGTGGTCGCCGCCGGAGAGCAGTTGCAGCGCGGCCGTGACCGCCGCCATCCCCGAGGCGAAGGCCGAGGCGGCCGCCCCGTGCTCCAGCCCCGCCAGCACCGCTTCGAGCGCCGATCGCGTTGGGTTGGCGCCGCGGGCGTAGCGATAGCGGGCCTCGTCGTCGATCGCCCGCCGGGCGAAGGTCGAGGCCGGGTGGATCGGCGGCACGACCGCCCCGGTCGCGGGGTCGGGCGCCTGGTGGCCGTGGATGAGGAGCGTGTCGAGCGTCCAAGCCGGATCGCCCGATCCACCCGGCTGTCGTGCTTCGGTTGCCATGGTCCCTCCTCTCCCGGCGCGACGCGGCTTTGCCGCACCGATCGCGCGTCGTCCGTCAGCCCCGCCGCGGCGGGATCGCCATTTCGAAGTGGAGCGAGGCCGACGGGCCGTCCCGGTCATCGTGGATCAGCGTCGTCGGCAGCGAGCGCCAGAAGCGCTCGGCGCCGGGCGAGCGCGGGTCGGTGTGCAGCGCCACGACGTCGTAGCCCCCCGCCTCGGCCACGAACTCGAGGGCCCGCTCGACCAGCGCCCGCGCCACGCCGCGCCCACGCCACTCGCGCGCCGTGTAGACGCGCACGAGCTGGGCCGTGCGCTCGGGATCGTAGCGCGCCACCAGCCA
>JBHOQZ010000993.1:0-14217 GCA_042408635.1 Chloroflexota bacterium | reverse complement strand
GGGCTTCGCCCCGGCCGCCACCTCGTCCAGCCGCGCCTTCGCCGCCGCCGTGGCCGCGCGCGCCGCCTCGACCTCGGCGGTGCCCACGTCGCCCGCCGCCAGCATGTCGAACTGCCCGAGCAGCGCCTGCAAGGCTGGCGTGAGATCGGCGGCGCTCGACCCGCCCTGCCCGCCCGCGGCGGCATCGGCCGCGCTCCGCAGGCGCTGGCGCAGGTCGTTCAGGTTCGACAGGAGCGGGGTCAGCGACGAGCCGCTCCCGCGGACCTGTTCGAGCCGGGCCCGGGCAGCCTGCACGGCCGCTTGCTGACCGGCGAGCGCCGCGCGTGCCGTCGCCAGTTCCGTCGCCGAGGCCGGCTGCTTGAGCGCGTCGAGCCGCGCCTGCGCCGCCTGGACCGCGGCGCGCGCCGCCGCCAGCTCTTCCTTGGGCGCGTTGCGGGCCGCGTCCCGCCGCAGCCGGGCCAGCGCCAGGGCGGAGTCCGCCTGCTGGACCTGGAGCTCGAGGCGCGACGTATCGAGCTTCGCCAGGACGTCGCCGGCGCGCACGCGGTCGCCGGCCTGGACGTTCAGCTCCTTGAGCACGCCGGGCTGGTCGAAGCCGAGCCGGACGCGGGCCAGCGGCGACACGACTCCGGGCGACGCGATGCTCCGGGTCAGCGGCCCGCGGATCACCTGGGCGATCTCACCGTCGCTCGGCGGCCGACCACCGCCCGGAGCCGCACCGGTGGCAGCCCCCGTCCCGGTCGGACCTGGTGCAGCGGTGCCGGGGCCGGCGGCGCCGCCGGCCGGGGCCGAGCGCGAGATGAGGATCGCCGCGATCGGCACGATCAGGAGCGCCGCGGCCAGCAGGGTGAGGAGGCGCGCCGTCCAGCCCATGCTAGAACTCGACCGCCGGCCCGAGCCGATTCGGCCGCGGCGGTTGCGGCGCGTGGGGCGCCTCGTCGGGCTCGGGCGGCAGCATCTTGCCGGGGTTAAAGCGCCCCTCTGGATCGAACGCCGCCTTGAGCCGCTTCATCGCGTCGATGTCCGCCGGCGAGAAGAGGAGCGGCATGTAGCTGCGCTTCTCCAGGCCGATGCCGTGCTCGCCGCTGAGCGTGCCGCCGGCCGCGATGCAGGCTTGCAGGATCTCCTCACCCAGCGCCAGCACACGCGGCAGGATTCCGGGCTCGCGCACGTCGAACAGGATCGCCGGGTGGAGGTTGCCGTCACCCGCGTGGAAGACGTTGGCGACCGGGAGGCCGTGGCGCTCCGCCGCCGCCATCACCTCGCGCAGCACCTGGGGCAGCTTCGTGCGCGGCACCACCCCGTCGTGGAGGTAGTAGTTCGGCTTGATCCGGCCGAAGGCGCCGGCGGCGCTCTTGCGGCCGTACCAGAGGGCGGCGCGGGCCGCCGGGTCGTCGGCGACGCGCACCTCGGTCGCCCCCTCCGCCCGGCAGATATCGGCCACCTCGGCCGCCTCCTCGGCGATCACCTCGGGCGCGCCCTCCATCTCGACCAGGAGCACGGCTCCGGCATCGGGCGGATAGCCGCAGTCCGTCATCGCCTGCACGGCGCGGATCGTCATCGCATCCATGAGCTCGAGCGCGGTCGGCACGATGCCGCGGCCGATCGTCGCCGAGACGGCACTGCTGGCGGCGTCGATCGCGGGGAAGATGGCGAGCAGCGTGCGCGTGTCGGCCGGCAGGCGCAGGATGCGCACGAGCGCCTTCGTCACGATGCCCAGCGTCCCCTCCGAGCCGCACATCAATGCGGTGATGTCGTAGCCGGGCCGATCGGGCGCCAGCCCCCCGGTCTGGAGGATCTCGCCGTCCGGCAGCACCACCTCGAGACCGAGCACGTGGTTGACCGTCACCCCGTAGGCGAGGCAGTGGGGGCCGCCCGCGTTCTCGGCGATGTTGCCGCCGATCGTGCTCGCGCGCTGGCTCGATGGATCCGGGGCGTAGAAGTAGCCGTGGGGCGCCAGCGCCGCGCTCAGCTCGAGGTTGAGCACGCCCGGCTCGACCAGCGCCACGCCGTTGTCTGGGTCGATCGCCAGCACGCGGTTCATGCGGGTGAGCGAGACGACGATGCCGCCGCTCCAGGGGATCGCCCCGCCGCTGATGCCGGTGCCCGCGCCGCGCGGGACGATGGGCAGGCCGTGGCGGGCGGCCAGCCGCGCCAGGGCGGACACTTGCGTCGCGCTCGTCGGGAACACCACGGCCTGCGGCGTCGCCCGATCCAACCCGTAGTCGTATTCGTAGACGATCGCCTCGGCCGGGTCGAGGATGACGCCGTCCCGGCCGAAGATCTCGATCAGCTCGGACTGCCAGGTTGCCGTCGCCGGGTTCGTCAATCTGCACGCTCCACGGGCTCAGACCATGCTAGGTCGCTCGGGCGGCTCGGGCAACGCCGTCCGCATCAACACCGCACGGAGATCGGCCGCTTCGCTCAACCGGGCACCCGCCGGGCAGCGTCGGCGCGGCCGCGTCACCCACCGACCATCGCGATCAGGACCTCGACCCGATCGCCGTCGCGCAGGGGGTGGTCCTGCCCCACCACCGCGCCGTTGACCGAGACCGCCCCGATCTGCCAGAGGTTGCTGCCCAGCTCGGTCGAGAGCGCCGCGGCGTTCGCGCCCTCGGGCAGCTCGACGACCCGCTCGGTCTGGCTGCCGAGCAGGTCGCGGCGAATGTGTTCGTCACCACGGACCCGGACCAGGACGCGCACTACCGCCTCCTCGCCTGCGCGCGCCGCCCGCTCGAACCACGAAGACAGCTCACGCCCCCGTTTGGCCGGTCGCGCTGTGCCGGGATTGTAGCGCACCGCGAGCCCGAGGCAAACCCTTGCGCGCGGCGCTATTCAGGCGTCTGGGGGCGAACCGTGCGGCCCGCGGCTCGACGGGCAGTCTGCCCCCCGCGCCTGTGCCGCGGCTGGGAGGACGGAGCGGCAGCCGCGCGGGGGCCGCGAGAAAAGGTCGGGAAGGGTGGAACAAAACGCGCACCTGCCACGTCTACAGAGATGAGTGGAGGAGGGCAGGTCCTTCACTCACCCTCCAAGCCCGGTGCTGCCAGGCGCCTGGGCTAACCCTCCTGGCCCGCCGCGGTCCCAGCCTCCCGCGGCGGGCTTCCTTTTGCCCGCTGGCCGGCCGACCAAGAGGCCCCTCACGTCTGTGCGGCAGCGCCGCGCCGGCTCGGCTCAGGAATCGATCAGGATCCGCAGGACGTGGTTGATCTGCTCCTCGGTCGCCTCGGTCGTGTCCGTGAGCGGCCCGCCGAACACCTCGGCCATGCGCTCACGCAGCACCGCGGTCGGCAGCGGCCGCGGCACCACGTCGAAGGCGCCGGCCGGCCCATTCCAGGCCACCGTCGTCAGCGTCACCGTCTCGTCCGCCTCGAGCCAGCCGCGGATGATCGGCCGCCGCTCGCGCCACCACTGGGCCAGGGGGCAACAGTAGGTGGCGGGTGCCTCGACGACGTGATGGCGCCCGTAGAGGTCGCCCGTGGCGAACGGCCTGTCGGTGGCGTAGGGCAGGCTCCACATCCAGAACCAGGCGGGGCCGTAGGAACCCGGCGCGAGCAGCACGATGTTGCTCCCCGGGGGCAGCTCCGCCGCGATCCGCGAGATGCCGACCGCTGCGCGCTCGGCCGCCGCCCCGGCCGCCAGCCACTCCTCGTTGACCACGTTGAGGCGCACCCAGAAGGTGCCCACCAGCAGCAGGCTCACGGCAACCGGCACTGCCACGCGCGCCGGGGCGGGTCGTCTCCAGGGGTACCAGATCAGCGCCGCCACGACGATCGCCCCGCCGATGGAAGCGCAGTAGAGGTGGCGAGGCGACTGGTAGGTTACGACCAGCGGCAGCACGCAGATGGCGTACCAGGCCGCGCCGAAGAACAGCAGGTGGCGCCAGAGCGCCGGCTCGGCCTCGCCGCCTGGCCCGCCGGTGCGCCGGCGCCGCACCAGGGCCGCGCCCACCGCCGCGCCGACGACGACGATCACCACCGCCAGCGTCACCCACTGCGCTGGCGCGGGCTCGGGACCGACCAGGCGATCCAGCGGACCGCCCAGGAAGGTGCCCTGGAGGTAGAAGCTCTGCCGACCCAGCCACTCGACCACGCGGTCGACGGTGGCGATGTCCTCGCGCAGTGACTGGCCGAACAGGGCGCGCCGCAGGGCGAGATAGCCGACCAGCCCGAGCGCGAACGGCGCGTAGGCCGCCAGGCGCCGGAAGAGGAGATGACGGTCGCCGCGCGGCGGCAGATTGCCGTAGCACAGGTCGTAGGCCACGAGCATCCCGAGGAACGTCACCCCCGATTGCTTCGAGTAGAGGGCGAAGAAGTAGCCGGCGCATGCCAGCGCCAGCATGGGCCAGCCCGCGCCCTGCCGGAACCGCACGAACGCCAGGAAGCCGCCGGCGTAGAAGAACGTGGGGATGAGGTCAGCACGCCCGCTAATCCAGGTGACCGCCTCGGGGTGGATCGGCGAGACTGCGAACAGCGCCGCCGCTGTGGCCGCGACCGCCTCGCGCCGCACCACGGCGCGGGCGATCCCCCAGGTGAGCAGCGTGCAGGCGATGTGGAAGAGCGTGTTGTCGAGGTGGAATCCGAAGGGATTGTGCGAGCCGAACAGGCGGCCGTCGAGCCAGTAGGTGAAGGCGAGCGTCGGCCGGAGCTCATCGGCGTAGATGCCGTAGACGTTCTCGGTCCAGGGGCTCCAGAAGAGGGTGATGAAGTGGCCGATGCGCTTCTGCTGGAAAAGCCAGATCAGCCCGAAGTCGTCGCCGAGGAAGAAACTGTCGAGTGCGGGGAGGAACGGTAGCGCCGCGAGCACGGCCAGCGCGCCGGCCACCAGCCAGAGCGGAACGAGGCGACGCCGGGTCTGGGGCAGCGAGAGCGACTCGAGGCGCGTGGGGGGCGGGGCAAGATGAACGGCCATCGCTCCTGAAGCAGTCCGTGATCTCGCCGGACCCGGCGGCGTCGCCTTCGAGCCGCCCGGGCGCGGCAACCGCGCCATTATGCCACAGACCGCGCGCCGCACAACCCCCGCCGACAAGCAAAAGGGGACGCCGACCTCGCTGATTGGCGCCCCCAACCGTGGTAGCCCGTACCGGATTCGAACCGGTGATCTTCGCCTTGAAAGGGCGACGTGTTGGGCCTCTACACTAACGGGCCATGGCCGCACGCCGCAGCGTGCCCCTAAATTATACCGCACTGGCGGGTGCCGCGCGGCCACGGCCCCGCCACTCGCCGCACCTCCGATCGTGCGCAAATTTCCCGGCACGCGCAAGGCCGAGTGGTCGTGCCATGGGTGGTCAGTCCGCGGGGGCGCGTAGCGGTAGGCGGCCGTGAGCGGTGAGGATGGCGCGGATGGCGTCGCGCTGCTGCACAGTCGTTGGCGGGATGGGGGAGGCGACGCGGCCTGTGCCGGCGCCCAGCTCGGCGACCGCGGTCTTCAGCGCGCCCAGCCAGTGGCCCTGGGCGAAGACGGCCGAGAGCGCGTCGGCGCGGCGCTGGAGGTCGAGCGCGCGCTCGCGGTCGCCCGCGCGCACCGCCTGCACGATCGCCTGGAGCAGATCGGGCGCGAGGTTGGCCAGCCCCGAGACCACGCCGGCGGCACCCTGCCAGAGCGAGGCGGCCGCGAGCTGCTCGCGCCCCTGCATCACGGCGAAGGCATCGCTGCCCGCCGCCAGGTAGGCGCCGAACTGGATCATGTCGCCCCAGCTATCCTTCAGCCCGACGATGTTCGGGTGCTCGGCGAGGCGGGCGACGGTGGCCGGGGCGAGGTTGCTCACGGTGTTCTGCGGGATGTTGTAGAGGACGAGCGGCAGCGTCGCGGCCTCGGCCAGCGTCAGGAAGTGCCGTTCGAGCTGCGCCTGGTCGTCGATTGGGTAGTAGAACGGGCCGCAGGCGAAGACGTAGTCTACGCCCCGCCGCGCGAGGCGCCGCACGTTCTCGATCGCGCGGGCGGTGCCGGTGTCGCCTACGCCGGCATAGATCGCGGCGCGGCCGCCAGCCCGCTCGATCACCGCGTCGACCAGGTGCTCCGCCACCTGCGGCCGCAAGAGCGCGTACTCGCCCGAGGTGCCCAGTACGAACAGCCCGTCGAGGTCGGGCAGGATCCGGTCGAGTAGGCGGTGGAGGGCGGGCACGTCGAGGCGCTCGTCCTCGGTCAGCGGCGTCACGATCGGGCAGACGATCCCGCCCGGCAACCTGGTGCTCATCGTCAACTCCTCTCTATCGGCGGCCCCCCGGCCCCTAATCCCAGGGGGTTGCCCCCGGCCCCCAATCCCGGGGGCGATTCGTCCCCATGGCCTCGAAGGCTGGTGGAGTGGCTGCGGGCCCCACGGCCGCGAGCGATGGGGCGGCAGGTCGGCTACGGCGCGAGCGGCTCCGGTCCCGGCGGGGGCGACGGCGCCACCTCACGTTCCGTGATGAACCGCTCCAGCTCCTCCCGGCGCGGCAGTGATGGCTGGGCGCCGGCACGAGTGACGGCGAGCGCGCCCGCGGCGTTGCCGAAGGCGACCGCCTCGGCCGGCGCGCGTCCCTCGACCACGGCGACGGCGTAAGCTCCGCAGAAGGCGTCGCCGGCCGCGGTCGTGTCGACCACGGGCACGCTGAAGGCCGGCAGCCGCCGCAGCTCCCCGCCCTCCGCCAGCAGCGCACCCTCCGGGCCGAGCGTCGCCACGACACGCCGCACGCCCCGCCCGAGCAGCCGCCGGGCCGCCGCCTCGACGTCGCCAACCGCTGTCCCGGCAAGCTGGGCGAGCTCGATCTCGTTCACGAGCAGGTCATCCACGCCGGCCAGCACCTCTCTGTCGAGCGGCCGGAACGGCGAGGCGTTCAGCAACACCCGGCAGCCCCGCTGCTTGCCGCGCGCCACTGCCGCCCCGACCGTCTCGGCCGGGATCTCCATCTGGAGGAGCAGGGCCGTCGCTCCCTCCCAGGCGGACGCAGCCAGGTCCAGCATGCCCGGGCGCAGAGACGCGTTGGCGCCGAGGGCGACGACGATCGTGTTCTGGCCTGCGGCGTCGACGGTGATGAGGGCGACGCCGGTCGGTGTACCGGGCTCGACCCGCAACGCCGTGGTGTCGATGCCCTCGTCGCGCAACCCGCGCGAGAGGCGCTCGCCGAAAGTGTCGTCCCCGACTGCGCCGACGAAGGCGACGCGGCCGCCGAGCCGGGCCGCCGCGACCGCCTGATTCGCGCCCTTGCCGCCGTGGTAGGTGGCGAAGCCCTCGCCTTGGATCGTCTCGCCCGGCGCGGGAAAGCGCGCCGCGCGCACGACGAGGTCGAGGTTGACGCTGCCAACCACCACGATCCGCCCGTCCACCCGCGACCTCCCACGCCGCCCAGACCACACCTTGATCCGGGTCAGGGTAGTCGAGGTGGGCGGCGGGGTCAAGCAGGGCGTCGCGGAGCGTTTGGTGCTTCGTTGCCAAACGGTTGACCGGGGCGAACGGGCGTGCTAAAATCCTACTTGCCAGGTAGGATTTCGCGGCGGGAATGGTGGCGGTGAAGGTCTCGAGTCGCGCGCACTACGGCCTGCGTCTGATGACGGAGCTGGCAAAGGCCTATGGCGAGGGCGCCCGGTCGCTGGCGGAGATCGCGCGCGCGGAGCACTTGCCGCAGGGCTACCTCGAGCAACTGGTAGTGCCGCTCAAGCGCGCCGGCCTGATCGAGAGCGTGCGCGGCGCCCACGGTGGCTACCGCCTCAGCCGCGAGCCGAGCGCCATCACCGTCGGAGAAGTCGTGCGCGTGCTCGAGGGGTCGCTCGCGCTGGTCGAATGCCTGGCCGACGACTACACGCCGGGCGCGTGCAGCGTCGAGGGTGAATGCCTGTCGCGGGCGCTCTGGCAGCGGGTGCGCGACAGCGTCAACGCGGTGCTCGACAGCACGACGCTGGCGAGCCTGATGGCGAGCGAGGCGGGTGGGGCGCCGGCCGCGCCGCGCGCGGGGCGACAGCTTGGCGGCCCCACGGCCGTTACGACGGCAATGGCGCCGATCTGGGACAGCAGCCTGGCGTGTCCGCGCTGCCGCGGCGCGCACGGGCAAGACGGCTGAAAGCAAATTGGGAAGGTAGGCCGCACGGGAGAGGGATGAGCAACACGACCGGTGTCTTCGAGGTCAAGAACCTCCACGCGAGCGTCGACGACAAGGAAATCCTGCGGGGCGTCGACCTGACGGTCCGGCCGGGCGAGGTTCACGCGGTCATGGGGCCGAACGGCTCGGGCAAGAGCACGCTCGCCCAGACGATCGCTGGTCACCCGCGCTACGAGGTGACCGAGGGCGATATCCTGTTCGAGGGGGAGAGCATCCTCGAGCTCGAGCCCGACGAGCGGGCCCAGCGGGGCATCTTCCTCGCCTTCCAGTATCCGGTAGGTATCCCGGGCGTGACGCTCGGCAACTTCCTGCGCAGCGCGCTCAAGGCGAAGCAGGGCGAGTCGTTCAAGGCGCTCGATGCGCGGCGGCTCATCCTCGAGAAGATGAAGGTCCTGAAGATCGACCCGAGCTTCGCCAACCGCTACGTCAACGAGGGCTTCTCCGGCGGCGAGAAGAAGCGCGCCGAGATCTTGCAGATGGCGGTGCTCCAGCCGAAGTTCGCCATCCTCGACGAGACGGATTCCGGCCTCGACATCGACGCGTTGCGCACGGTGGCGGACGGCGTCAACGCGCTGCTCAACCGCGACCTGGGCGTGCTGGTGATCACGCACTACCAGCGCCTGCTCAATTACATCAAGCCCCATTTCGTCCACGTGATGCTCAACGGCCGCATCGTCCGGTCCGGCGGTCCCGAGCTCGCCCTCGAACTTGAGGAGAAGGGCTACGACTGGATCATCAAGGAGACCGCCGAGACGGCGGCAGCCGGCTAGGGAAAGGAGAGGACGCGATGTCCATCGACACGCAGCAGGATTTCGTCCCCACCGACTACACGGCGGGGTTCCACGATGATGTCGCGCCCCTCGTCAAGCTCGACAAGGGGCTGAGCGCGGACGTCATCAACGCGATCAGCCACCACAAGGGCGAGAAGGAATGGCTCCGCCAGTTCCGCCTGCGGGCGTACAACGTGTTCATGAAGAAGCCGATGCCGACCTGGGGCGCTGACCTTAGTGACATCGACTTCAACAACATCCATTACTACGTCCGGCCGACGGATCGGCAGGGCCGCTCCTGGGACGACGTGCCCGACTACATCAAGAACACCTTCGAGAAGCTCGGCATTCCCGAGGCGGAGCGCAAGTTTCTCGCCGGCGTCGGCGCCCAATACGACTCGGAGGTCGTTTACCACAACCTCCGCCAGGACTGGGAGGACAAGGGCGTCATCTTCGTCGACCCCGACACCGCCTTCCGCGACCACGAGGAGGTGTTCCGCCCCTACTTCGGCACGGTGATCCCGATTGCCGACAACAAGTTTGCCGCGCTCAACTCGGCGGTCTTCTCCGGCGGTTCGTTCATCTACGTGCCCAAGGGCGTGCGCGTCGACATCCCGCTCCAGGCCTACTTCCGCATCAACTCGCAGAACGTCGGCCAGTTCGAGCGGACGCTGATCATCGCCGACGAGGGCGCCTTCGTCCACTACATTGAGGGCTGCACCGCGCCGATCTACTCGACCGACAGCCTCCACAGCGCCGTTGTCGAGATCGTCGCCAAGAAGGGCGCCACAGTGCGCTACACGACGATCCAGAACTGGAGCAAGAACGTCTACAACCTCGTGACCAAGCGGGCCGTCGCCCACGAGGGCGCCACTGTCGAGTGGATCGACGGCAACCTCGGTTCGAAGATCACGATGAAGTATCCGGCCGTCTACCTGATGGGCCGGGGTGCCCACGCCGAGATCCTCTCGGTCGCCTTCGCCGGCCGCGGCCAGCACCAGGACGCCGGTGGCAAGGTGGTGCACGCGGCGCCGGACACGACCTCGACGATCACCTCGAAGTCGATCAGCAAGGACGGCGGCCGCGCCAGCTACCGCGGGCTGCTCAAGGTCTACCGCGGCGCCACCAACGCGAAGTCGAACGTGCGCTGCGACGCGTTGCTGATGGACGAGCTGAGCCGCACCGACACCTACCCCTACGTCGAGGTCGACGAGGAGCAGGTCGACATCGGGCATGAGGCGAGCGTGAGCAAGATCGGCGAGGAGCAGCTCTTCTACCTGATGAGCCGCGGCATCGACGAAAACACCGCCACGCTCATGATCGTGAACGGCTTCATCGAGCCCTTCACCAAGGAGCTGCCGATGGAGTACGCGATCGAGCTCAACCGCCTGATCCAGCTCGAGATGGAAGGTTCCGTGGGCTGATCGCGGCGGACTGATCGTCGTCGGCGCTCGGCCGGCAGCGATCGGGCACCGGCGTACAAGCCGTGCGCTGCCCGGTCGCTGCCGCGGCCGGGGCGCCGACACCCGGCACTCGCGTGCCGAAAACCAGCGGGTAGATGGGTAGATGATGGTGGAGTGGAGAACGTGACGCAGACCGCGACAGTGTTGTCGCACGCGCAGGTCCAGGAACTGTCCCGGCGGCTCGGCGAGCCCGACTGGGCGCGCGAGCGCCGGCTCGCCGGCTTCCGCGCTTACGGGGCGCTTGGCCTGCCGCGCCCCGACGAGGAGAGTTGGCGCCGCACTTCGCTCAAGGGCCTCGACCTCGACAGCTTCCCGGCCTACACCCCGGCGCCGCGCACCTACGAGACCTACACCGCCCTGCCGGCCGAGCTCCGCGCGCTCTTCGAGGAAACCGGCGAGGAGGCCGGGCGCCTCGTCCAGCGCAACGGTGACCTCGTCTTCTCCGACGAGCCGGCCGAGGTTGCGGCCAAGGGCGTGATCTTCTGCTCGCTCGCCCAGGCGCTGCGCGACCACCCCGAGCTCGTGCAGCCGCACCTCGGCGCGATCGTGACGCCGGGCGAGAACAAGTTCACCGCCATGAACGCCGCGCTCTGGAGCGCGGGCGCCTTCCTCTACGTGCCGAAGGACGTCGACCTCGAGCTGCCGCTGCACGCGCTCGTCTGGCAGGATCGCGGCGGCGTGGCCGTCTTCCCGCGCACGCTGATCGTGGTCGACCGCAACGCGCGCGCGACGCTGATCGAGGAGTACGCCAGCGACGGGGAGGACGCTGGGCTGTGCTGCGGCGCGGTCGAGATCGTGCTGCGCGACGGCGCCAACTGCCGCTACGTCAACGTCCAGCGGTGGAACGCGCAGAGCTGGCACTTCACGACCAAGCGCGTCTGGCTCGGGCGCGACGCGCGCATGGACTGGCTGGTGGTGACGCTCGGCTCGAGGCTCTGCAAGGTCTGGGTCGAGAGCCAGATCAAGGAAGAGGGCGCCACCGCCATGATGAACAGCGTCATGTTCGGGTCGGGCACCCAGCACTTCGACCACGAGACGCTCCAGGACCACCAGAAGGGCAACTCGACCAGCGACCTGCTCTTCAAGACCGCGCTCAAGGATCATGCCACCTCGGTCTACTCGGGCATGATCCGCATCGAGCCGAACGCGCAGAAGTCCGACGCTTACCAGGCGAACCGCAACCTCTTGCTGAGCAAGACGGCCAAGGCCGACTCGATCCCGAAGCTCGAGATCGCGGCCAACGACGTGCGCTGCACCCACGGCGCTACGGTCGGCCCGGTCGATCCGGAGCAGCTCTTCTACCTGCGCGCGCGCGGTGTGCCGCTGGCCGAGGCCCAGCGCCTGCTGGTGGGTGGCTTCTTCGAGCAGGTCTTCGAGCGCTTCCCGATGACGGAGGGGCTGCGCCGCAAGCTCGACACCGCGCTCGAGCGCAAGCTGGTGGGCTAGGATGAGCGAGACAGGCCAGTTTGTCACCGTGGGGCGCGTCGAGGAGATCGCGCCGGGCACCGCCCGGCGGGTGATGCTCGGCGAGGTGCCCGTGGCGGTCTTCAACGTCGACGGCGAGTTCTTCGCCGTCGACGACACCTGCACCCACGCTGAGGCGTCGCTGAGCGAGGGCGAGGTCTACCCGGAGGAGTGCGCGGTCGAATGCCCGCTGCACGGCTCGCTGTTCGACCTGCGCACCGGCCAGCCGCGCACGCTCCCCGCCGTCCTGCCCGTGCGCACATACCCGGTGCGCGTCGAGAACGGCGAGGTCAGGGTCGGCGGCTGAGCCGACCGGTCCGCCCGGCCCCCGCAGGGAACGCCGGCGCAGGTTGACCCGGCCGGCACCGGCCGCCGAGACCCGGTGCCAGCGGCTCGCCGAGCGGGTGCGGCGCGACGGAGATTGAACGATGACGGTCGACGAGTTCGCGCGCGAAACGATCGTCGAGCACAACGAGCGACCCCGCAACAAACGCCCGCTCGAAGCGCCCGACGCGTTCGCGCGCGGCTACAACCCGATCTGCGGTGACGACGTCACCGTCTACCTGCGCTTCGACGGCGACCGGATCGCCGAGGCGACGTTTACCGGTCGATCGTGCGCGATCTGCCAGGCCTCGGCCTCGATGCTCACCGAGACGGTGGCCGGGTTGGGGCGCGACGAGGCGGCCGCCCTGGCCGAGCAGGTGCGCGACACGATGACGAACCCGGCCGCGCCGATCGACGAGCTGCCCGGCGACCTGCCGGCGCTCGGCGGCGTGCGCCGGATCCCGCTGCGGGTGAAGTGCGCCACGCTGAGCTGGAACGCCCTGCGCGAGGCGCTCGCGCGACCGGCGGGTCCGGCGAGTGCCCCCGGCACCGGACCAGCAGCGCGGCGGGTGGACCGGGCGGGCGGATCAGTGGGAGGAGGCGAGTAACCAGGCCATGCCGATGACACGCGACGAGGTGCGCGAGGCCCTCAAATCGATCTACGACCCCGAGCTCGGCTACAACATCGTCGATCTCGGCCTGATCTACGACGCCGAGATCGGCGACGACGGCAACGTCAAGGTGATCTACACCCTCACCTCGCCCGCCTGCCCGGTCGGCCCCTACATCCAGAGCCAGATCGAGGGCACGCTGCTCGGCCTGCCCGGCATCACCAACGTCGAAACCGAGCTGACCTTCAACCCGCCCTGGGACCCGCGCGAGATGGCGAGCGAAGAGGTCAAGGCCGAGCTGGGGATCTGGTAGGGGACGCCCACCCCCCCCTGGTCTGGCGGCTCACGGCTCGCGCAGCACGTAGCCCGCGCCGCGCAGGGTGTGGATGAGGCGCGGCTCCCCGCTCGCCTCGAGCTTGTCGCGCAGCCGCTTGACGTAGACCTCGAGGACGTTGCTGTTGCCGGCGAAATCGTAGTCCCAGATGCGCGCCATGAGCGTGTCCTTCGAAAGGACCTGGCGCGGGTGCTCGAGGAACTGGCGCAGCAGGCCGAACTCCGTCGTGGTCAGGTCGATCTCGCGCTCGCCCCGCTGGGCGCGGCGCGTGCCGGTGTCGAGCGTCAGATCGCCGAAGCGCAGCAGCCGCGGCGCGGGCGCGCCGCCCTGGCGACGCAGCAGCGCGTGGACGCGCGCCATGAGGACGTCTGTCCCGAACGGTTTCACGACGTAGTCGTCGGCGCCGCCGCGCAGCCCCTGCACCTGGTCGGCCGTGCTGCCGCGCGCGGTGAGCATGAGGATGGGCAACTGCGGGTCGTCGGCGCGCACGAGTCGGAGCACGGCGAGGCCGTCGATGTCGGGCAGCATCACATCGAGGATCATCAGGTCGGGGCGCTGCTGCCGCAGGCGGGCGAGCGCCTCCGTGCCGGTGCGCGCCGTCTCGACGCCGAAGCCCTCGCGCGCGAGCACCACCTCGGGCAGCCGGGTGATATCCGGTTCGTCGTCCACCACCAGCACGCGCCGCACCATCGGCCTCCTGCCCGCCCTGCAGCCGGCGTGGCAGAGCACCCCGGTTGCATCGGGACGGCTCGATCGCGCCGCCACGGTCGTTCGCTCCCCGGCCGCGGCTTCCCGGCCGGGTCAGGCAACGGCGTCTCGCGCGAGTCCAGTATAGTGCCGCGCTTCTGCCCGCGCCCATCCCGCCGCGCGGCGGTGCGGCGCGTGATACACTCGATGGAGCAAAAGAGCATTCAGCCGGGGCTAGTCGGCCGACTAGCCCCCTTTGTCGCGTGGAGCCCCGCCCATGAAACTCGCTCCCCTGACCACGCTCGTCGCCGGAGCCCCGGCCGTGAGCCAGCTCGTCGACCGCCTGCGGCCCCGCCGACCCGATGCGCGTCCGGCCGACCGCGAGCCGCTGCGCGTCGCCACCATCACCGCCTTCCGCCCGGCGCTCGTCGCGGCGCTGGCGGATCGGTTGGGGCAGCCGGGGCTCGTCGTCTGCCTCAACCAGAACCGGGC
>JBHOQZ010000105.1:0-3204 GCA_042408635.1 Chloroflexota bacterium | reverse complement strand
CGGTGGGCGCTGGCGGCTGAGTGCTGCCCGACTGACAGGCCGCCAGCAGCCCGCCCAGACCAGCCAGCCCCGCCAGGAGCCCGAGGCGCCGGAGCACGGCCCGGCGCGAGTGACGGCCGCCCGTGCTCGCGGCGGCCTCGTGTGCGTTCACCAGATCAGCCATGGCCTCCTCCACCTCACAGCGCGGTCGCTCGCGCTCCGGCGACCGCGCGCTACCCAGCGCACCGGCGATCGGGAGCGAGGTACGCATTGCGTCGCACGTTGCGCCGCGCCATCGATAGCCAGATCGTGCGGCTGCACCGGCGATCGGGAGCGAGGTACGCGTTCCGCGGCGCGTCCGGCCTCACGGCGTACCCCGGCGGCTCGGCTCTGCCCCCACTCATCCCCGGCGAGCCCACCGGCGCGCCGCGCCGGTCAAACGGCGCGGCCACGGCGCTTTTCTCCAACCCGAGGGGATCATCGAAGAAGCCGTCGAGCACGAGCGCTGCCGCACCGATCAGGCCGACCTCGGGGCCGAGCGCGGTCGGCTGGACGCGCACCAGGCGGCCTAGCGAGGGAAAGACGCGCCCGCGCACCACCGCCGCCACCGCCGGCAGGAAGAGGTCGGCGGCGTCGGCAGCCAGCCCGCCCAGGACGATCAACTCGGGGCTGACGATGTTGACCAGCGCCGCAACACCGATACCAAGCGCCGCCGCGGCCTCGTCGACGGCCCGGCGTGCCGCCGGGTGCCCCGCCCGCGCCGCCGCGACCAGATCCTCCGCGCGCGGCGACGCCCCGTCGCCTCTCGGCAGGTCGAGCCTGGCCGCCAGCCGGGCGAACGCATCGCGCGAGACGAGCGTCTCCAGGCAGCCGGTGTTGCCGCAATGGCAGGGGTGGCCGCCCTCGCTCACCACGGTCATGTGGCCGACCTCGCCAGCGCCGTCGGCGCTGCCACGGAAGAGGCGCCGGCCGATCACCAGGCCCGCGCCGAGCCCGCGGCCGACGTAGACGAAGGCGAGGTCGCTGGCCGTGCGCCCCGTGCCAAAGAGCGTCTCGGCGAGCGCCATCGCCCGCACGTTGTTGTCGACCCGGACGGGCAGGCCGAGCCGCTCCGAGAAGAGCGCGCCCAGCGGCACGTCGCGCCAGCCCAGGCGCGGCGCCAGGCGGTTCACCCCGCGCGCCACGTCCACCAGGCCCGACGCCCCCACCCCGACACCAAGCACCCGGTCGCCCCTGCCGTCGGCATCGAGCGCGGCCAGGAGCTCGCGGGCGGCCGCCGCCACGCGCGCCACCACGGTCCCGGCTGGCTGCTCGACCGGGTGGGTGAGGCGGGTGAAGGGACCGGGGCGCCCGAGCAGGTCCACCAGCCCGACCGTGACGACGCCGACGCCGAAGTGCACGCCGAGGGCGAGCCGGCGCTCGGGCGCCAGCCGCAGCGCGACCCGGGGCCGCCCAGTCCGGCCGGGCGTGGGCTCGGGGCCGATCTCGGCGAGGAGCCCGTCGGCGAGCAGGGAGGCGGTGAGGCTCGTAATCGTGCTCGGGGCCAGGCCGGTGAGGCGCACCAGCGCGGCGCGGGTGAGCACCCCGCGCTCGAGGAAAAGCCGGAGGATCGTCGCGGTATTGGCGTTGCGGATCGCCAGGGCACTGGCCGGCGCTGGCCGCTGCGCTCGCCGCATTTTTTCGCCCCCCGAACGAATAGCACGGTTATACGCCCCGGCCGCCGCGCTGTCAAGGGGTCGTCGATTTCATCCCAGGCCGGGCGCGGCAGGTGAGGGTGAGCCGGGCGCCAGCGCATGAAGAACCGGGCCGAGCCGGGGGGCTCGGTCGCCTGGCACGCTTCTTGCAAAGCTATGGGACGGGTCAGGGGTTGGAGCGGGGCTCCGAAGCCCCGACCTGACTCCGCAGCGCCCTCTGCGGCGGGAGCCCGCGCAGCGACAATGATCGATCCAGTCTGGCCAAGGGCAAGCGCCCCGGGCCGCACGCAGTGGCGCCGCGGAGGCCCAGCCTGTCCCCTCAGGAGACGTTGCCATGCGTATCGCGCAGATCGCTCCCCTTGCCGAGGCCGTGCCGCCGCTGATGTACGGCGGCACCGAGCGCGTCGTCCACAATCTCCCCGAGACGCTCGTGCGCCGCGGCCACGACGTCACCCTCTACGCGACCGCCGACTCACGGACCTCCGCCCGGCTGGTGCCGTGCGCCCCGGCCGGGCTGCGGCTCTGTCCCGAGGTGAAGGACTGGCACGCCTACACGGTTGCCCAGCTTGGGCGCGTGGTCGAGGACGTGCGGGCCAGTCAGTTCGACATCGTCCACAACCACATCGACTATATCGCCTTCCCGGCGCTGGCCGCGCTCGAGCCGCGGCAGCTCTACGTGACGACGCTGCACGGCCGGCTCGACCTGCCCGACCTGCCCGCGGTCTACCGTGCCTTCCCGCGCACGCCAGTCATCTCGATCAGCGACGCACAGCGCCGCTTCCTGCCGCACCTGCGCTGGCTCGCCACGGTCTATCACGGCATCCCGGTCGAGGAGTTCCCGTTCGCGCCGCGCGGCGGCGACTACCTCGCCTTCCTCGGCCGAATCAACCCCGAGAAGCGACCCGACCGCGCGATCGCGATCGCCCGCGCGCTCGGTCTGCCGCTGCGGATTGCGGCCAAGGTGGACCCGACCGACCGCGCCTACCACGAGCGCGAGATCGCGCCGCTCATCGACGGCGACCTCGTCCAGTACATTGGCGAACTCGACGAGGCCGCCAAGCGCGAGTTCCTGGCCGGCGCCTATGCCTACCTCTTCCCGATCGACTGGCCTGAGCCGTTCGGCCTGACCATGATCGAGTCGATGGCCGTCGGCACGCCGGTGATCGCCATGCGCTGCGGCTCGGTGCCTGAGGTGGTGGCCGACGGCGTCTCCGGCTTCATCTGCGACTCGGTCGAGGAGATGATCGCGGCGGTCGGCCGTGTCCCCCAGCTCGACCGCCACCGAGTGCGCGAGTACGTGGCCGCGCGCTTCTCGGTCGAGCGCATGGCCGAGGATTACGAGAGGCTGTTTGCCCGCATGCTGCGCGAGGCCGGCCGCCGGCCCTTCCAGGGCATGGTGAGCCTGCCGGGGCGATCGCCGTCGGCCGGGGCGCCTGGGCGGGAGGCAGTCGCGCTGGCCGGCCACGGCGCTGCGCCGCGCCCGGCGACTGCGGGCCTCGTCGGTGCGGTCCCCGGCCCCGTGCGGCGCGAC
>JBHOQZ010000987.1:0-3656 GCA_042408635.1 Chloroflexota bacterium | reverse complement strand
GCTGACCGACCATGCCCGCCTCGGCGTGACCCGGGAGGGTGCAGATCACCTTGTAGGTGCCGGCGGCTGGGGCGGTGAAGGTGATCGTCTTCTTCTGCTTGGCTGCGGTCTCCGCCACCGCGGCGCCGGCGATCCCCTCGGCCTTCCAGTCGTGGGCGATCGTGCCGGTGTTCTCGAAGGTCAGCGTCACCGGCTTGCCCGCGTCGACAGTGACGGTCGCCGGATCGAACTTGTACTCCGAGCCCTTGACGGTGATCCCGCCGGCGCTGCCACCGCCACCGCCGCCACCCGAGCACGCCACCGCGCCCAGCACCAGGGCACCGGCCAACAGGGCCACCACCAGGAAACGCACGCGCAACATAACTTCCTCCCTCAGTTCACTGAGCACCCGTCACGGCGCCGTTGCCGGATCGGGACATCCCCATGGTACCAGGGAGTGTGCCGCGCTGCCACGTCGAACGGGCGGGCTAGAGGTTGGTGCGCGAGTGCGGATCGAGGATGTCGCGCAGGCCGTCGCCCATGAGGTTGATGGCGAGGCTGGTGATGAAGATCGCCGCGCCGGGGAACGTCGGCATCCACCACTTGTCGAACATGAAGGCGCGCGAATCGCCCAGCATCGAGCCCCACGAGGGTTCGGGCGGCTGGACGCCCAGCCCGAGGAAGCTCAGGAACGCCTCGAAGATGATCAGGCGCGCCACCTGGATCGTGCCGATCACGATCACCGAGCTGACGAGGTTCGGGAAGATGTGGCGCGTGAGGATCCGCGAGTCGCCGCCGCCGAGCACCGTGGCGGCGCGCACGAACTCCATCTCGCGCAGCCTCATCACCTCGGCGCGCACCACGCGCGTGTAGATCGGCCAGCTCGCGATCCCCATGACGAGCACGAGGTTGGCGAAGCTCGGCCCCAGCACCGCGATCACGGCCAGCGCCAGCAGAATGTAGGGAAACGTCATGAAGATGTTGACAATCGTCGAGACGACCGCGTCGACCTTGCCGCCGTAGAAGCCGCCGACCAGGCCGAGGCTGACGCCGATGGCGGTGGCGATCAGCGTCGCCAGCACGCCCGCCGCCAGCGAGACGCGCCCGCCATAGAGGAGCCGCGTCCAGAGGTCGCGCCCGACCTCGTCGGTGCCGAGCGGGTGGGCGCGCTCGCCGCCGCGCATCCAGGCCGGGGGCAGCAGCCGATCGATCACCTCGCCCTCGTAGGGGTTGTAGCGGGTGAAGAGCGGCGCGCCCACGCAGAGGACGGTGATGACGAGCACCACTAGCGTCCCGGCCACCGGTGCGCGCAGCCGCCAGGCGGCCCGCAGGCCGGACCGCCACGTCCAGCGGCGTGCCACCCGTGCCGGGGCAGCCAGGGGAGTGCCGACGCCGGCGTATGTGAGCTCAGCCACGCTCCGATCCCTCCTTCCGCCTCTAGATGCGCACGCGCGGATCGAGCACGGCCACCGCCACGTCGGTCAGCAGGTTGACGACGCAAACCAGCAGCGCGATCACGATCACCGACGCCTGCGTGACCGGGAAGTCGGCGTTGCGGATCGCCGAGACGGCCAGCGTCGCCACGCCGGGCCAGGCGAAGACCGTTTCGGTGATGACCGCGCCGCCGAGCAACTGCCCGAACTGCAGCCCAAGCACGGCCAGCGTCGGCGCGGCGGCGTTGCGCAGCGCGTGGGTAAGCACGAGTTGCCGCTCGGTCAGCCCCTTCGCCCGCGCCGTGCGGATGTAGTCGAGGTTGAGCACCTCGATCAGGCTCGAGCGCAGCAGCCGCATGATGACCGGCGCCAGGAACAGCCCAAGGCAGACCGCCGGCATGACCATGTGCTGCCAGGTGCCGTAGCCGGAGGGCGGCAGCCACTTGAGCTGAACGCCGAAGACGATGATCATCATCAGGCCGAGCCAGTAGATCGGCATTGCCTGGCCAGCCACCGCGATCAGCGTCGCGAGCGTGTCGATCCAGCTATTGCGGTAATAGGCCGCGAGCATGCCGAGCGGCGCCGCGACCACCACCGCCAGCAGCGTCCCCACCAGCGCGAGCTGGAGCGTGGCCGGCATGCGCTCCAGTACCAGGTCGATGGCGGGCTTCTTGATGCGGAACGATTCGCCGAAGTCGAGGCGCACTGCCCCGCCGAGGAAGCGCGCGTACTGCACGTAGACCGGCTGGTCCAGCCCCATCACGCGGCGGAACGTCTCGCGGTCCTCGCGCGAAGCGTCGGGCGGGAGCAGCACATTGATCGGGTCACCGATGACGAAGCCGATGCAGAAGACAATGATCGAGATGCCGAAGATCGCGATCACGAGCTGGATCGCGTGGCGCGCCAGGTACGCAACCATGCCGCTCTCCGCGTGCGCCGGCCTGGCCGTGAGGGCCACTCGGCCGGGGCTCCCCCAACCCCGGCCCGGCCCTCACGGCCAGGCCGGCGCACCTACTTGGGTTTGGCGTTGAAGTAGCGGTCGATCTCGTCGGGCGAGGGCTGCCAGTCGACGCTGTTGTTCACGCCCCAGATCGAATGGAAGCCCCACTGGAAGATCACCGGGGCCTCCTCGCGCACGATCTTCTGGGCCTCGGAGTAGACGCGCAGGCGCGTCGACTCGTCGATCGTGCCTCGCCCCTCCTCGATCAGCTTGGCGAACGCCTCGTTCTCCCAGTAGTTGTAGATCGTGCTCGGGTGGAACATGTCCCAGTACAGCCCGTCGGCGTCGAACACCGAGTAGCTGCCCCAGTTCCAGTTCCACATCGGCCCGGCCTTGCCCTCGGTGACCTGGCTGACGTGGACGTTGGTGTCGTCGTAGCGCTGGAACGTGGTGCGGATGCCGACGCGCTGGAGGTCGCGCTGGATCGCCTGGTCGACCTGCTGCTGGTTCGGCATCGAGGACGGCCCCTGGATCCAGCGGGCCTCGAAGCCGTCCGCGTAGCCGGCCTCGCGGAGCAGGTCGCGCGCCTTGTCCGGGTCGTACTCGTGCGGCTGGATCGAGGGATCGAAGCCGAAGTGCATCGGGTTGAGCGCGGCCGGGGCGCGGTCCCCGCCGGGCTGGAGACGCTCGATGTAGAGCGGGACGTTGATGGCATGGTTGGCGGCGTGACGCACGCGCTTGTCCTGGAAGGGGTTGGCGCTGGTGCGCCCCTTGCAGTCGAGCCCGATGAAGCTCACGCGCAGGATGCGCTGCACCGCCGTGCGCGCCCGGCCCGAGTTGTTCACGGTGGACATCTGGTCGAACGGCACGACGCGGACGATGTCGACGTTACCGCTGAGCAGCTCGGCCAGCCCGGTCGCCGGATCGGGGATGACGCGGATCGTGATCGTGCGGAAGGTGCCCTTGCTGTCGCCCCAGTAGTCGTCGTTGCGCTCGAGGGTGATCGACTGACCCCGCTTCCACTCGACGAACTTGTAGGGGCCGGTGCCGACCGGGTTCTCGGCCAGCCAGGCGTCGCCCTTCTCGCGCGCGACCTTCTCCGAGATGAACTGGAAGTTTTGGAGCCGCTCGGTGAAGATCGGGTAGGGATCCTTGGTGAGGAAGCGCACTGCGTAGTCGTCGATCTTCTCGACGGCGGTGATGGCGGTGTGGTTCGAACGCTGCGGGCTCTTGTTGGCGGGGTCGAGCACGCGATCGAAGTTGAACTTGACGGTGTCGGCGGTGAAGGGGTCGCCGTTGTGGAA
>JBHOQZ010000986.1:0-1064 GCA_042408635.1 Chloroflexota bacterium | reverse complement strand
CCTGACCGCGCGGGCGACGCCGGGCCGAGCCGACCCGGTCGGCGCCCCGGCGCCCGGTAGTCCCCGATGAGCCTCGCCGCGCGGGTGCGGGCCGCTGCCGAGCCGATCGCGCGCCGCGCCCGGACCGCGCCCGCGGTCGGCCTCATCCTGGGCTCCGGCCTCGGCTCGCTGGCCGATGCGGTCGAGGCGCCCGACAGCTTCCCCTACGGGTCGATCCCCGGCTTCTGCCGCTCGACGGCGCCGGGCCACGCCGGCCGGCTCGTGCTCGGCCGCCTGGAGGGTGTGCCGGTGGCGGTGATGCAAGGCCGCCACCACCTCTACGAGGGCTACGGCCCAGCCGACGTCGCCTTCCCGGTGCGCGTGCTGGCCGCGCTCGGCTGCCGCACGCTCATCGTCACCAATGCGGCCGGCGGGCTCGACCAGGCGCACCGCATCGGCGACCTGATGATCATCGAGGACCACCTGTTCCTGCCCGGCATGGTCGGCTTCAGCCCCCTGCGCGGCATGGATTCCTGGCAGGAGCTGGGCGTGCCGTTCGTCGACATGAACGGGGCCTACGACCCGGAGCTCGGGGCGCTCGCCCGGCGGCTCGCCGTCGAGCGGAACATCCGGGTTCACCGGGGCGTTTACGCCATGGTGGCCGGCCCGCACTTCGAGACGCCGGCCGAAATCCGGGCGCTCCGGGCGCTCGGCGCGCACGCGGTGGGGATGTCGACCTGCCCCGAGGTGGTCGTTGCCCGCCACTGCGGCCTGCGCGTGCTGGGCATCTCGTGCATCACCAACCTCGTGCTGGGCAAGGCCGGCACGACCGTCGACCACGAAGAGGTGTTGATCGCCGGCCGGGAGGCCGGCCCGCGCTTCGAAACCCTCATCCGGGCCATCTTGCGGAATATGGAGCGATCACCGTGAACCGATCCCCTCGCGCGCTACGCCTGCTCATCGCGGTTGTGGCGGTCGTGTGCGCCACCGCCGCCGGGTTCAACCTCCTCGTGCCGGCCGGGCGCGCGGTGCGCGCCGCCGCCACCGCCCCGAGCGCGGTGCAGCCGCTGCCGGCGCCGGCCGCG